>NZ_JBQHWP010000015.1:0-77977 GCF_052063915.1 Bilifractor sp. HCP3S3_D3 | reverse complement strand
CATGCATAACCTCGTATAAGATTTCTGTACGTCAGACCGGAGATTTGCCCGTGGGATAGTATGTTCCCCACATCCGGCTTCCTTCAGATTCCGTCTCACGGCGGACACCCTAGCCTTCGGCTATATCCTTCCCACTACCGGGCGGATTCGGGACTTGAACCCGTTGGAAACGTGCGCCGCTAGGCGCACTGCGAAAAAGGTCCCGCAGCTTCACGCTGCAGAACCTTTCTGCGATATAATATTATTCCCCGTTCCATCCACTGTTTCACAGCTTCTTGTTTTTCAGGCTATGCTTTTTTCACAGCCCCGTTTAACAATTTCTAACGCTCAATCTCCATCCGACTTATCCGGCAGGAACGGCTTAACAGCATCTGCAAGAGAATGAATATTTCTGGTTTGAATCAGGATTTTTCCATTCCCGGTAAACTTATTAACCAGTCCCTCGCCCGTTGTGAAACCGAAGGTTCCGGACGCTACCTCGATGCTGTAATTCAAACTTGCATCCCATGCTACAACATGCTCATTGTCAATGGTGATCGGCTTCACAGGTGTGCACTCCAGCTCAATAAGATCGCCGAATGCGCTGATCAGCAGATCTCCCTGTCCTTCTGTCTCCATAACAAACAGTCCGCCGGATCCTCCGAATACCGCCTGGCTGATATTCTGCTTCTGCATCTTGTAGTTTACGGAATCATCACAGGCAAAGAATGCTCCATCATTCAAACGGTACTGTTTTGCACCAACCTCAAGCTTCGCAATCTTTCCGGGAACTGAGGGGGCAATTGCAACAACGCCTTCCGGAGCCGTACCAACAACCTGCGTAATAAACATGCTCTCATTGCTGACAAGACTTCTTCCGATTGCGCCGAGAAGACCGCCGAGACCCTTCTTGCTGCTGTTCAGCTTTCCTTCAAGCTTCACATCCTGCATATAAACCATTGCGCCATTTTCAATTTTAGCGACCTCACCATTTCCGAGGTGAATTTTCGCCAGCTGAGATCCTGCATCACCGATTAATTCCAGATTCATTTCGTTACCTCCTTGTTCTATAAAAGTTTAACTGTTATTGTTTATTGATGTTTAAAAATACCTGTTGTCTCATACATATACAGGAAGAATCCATCGCCGGATCTTCATCCCCCAAGGTCTTTTCTTTCCTTGCACTGCTGTTCCTGCACACCTGACTCTTCACGATTTCTACGTGTGATTTCCTTGAACTCTTCCTCAAATTTCAAGTCTGCGACATGGTCCAGTTTACGAAGAAGCAGAAAAAGTAAAAAGTTAACAATTATCAGAACGATACCAAGTTCAGGACCTCCTGAAAACAATGCAATCACACCGAACAGAAAAAATATGATAACCAAGACGTAAAAAAGTATTTTCAGACCGATCATGGCGTCTTCCCAAAGGATGCAAAGTGCCTGCCAAAGCTTTTTCAGAACGTTTTTCATGATTACCTCCCGGCATTCGTTTACTTGTCCGTCCCCTGTCCTTCATCTTTCCACCCTTCAACAATGGAAAACAGATAATGTTCATATGCTCTTTTTGCGGCAAAAAATCCCTGTCGGTGAATATGAACCTGTTCTCCCCCCTGCATGACAAAGGTCAGCAGCTCGCGGTCTATACCGCAAATTTTCGAGAGGTTAACCAGAAAGCTCTTATGACAGCGAAAAAAATATTTCTCCGAAAATTTGCTCTTCTCGTCATCCAGTTTTCCGCGGAAGACCAGTTCTTCTCCGTCATCCATATGCAGACATATGTTTTTCCCTCTCTGTTCTGCGAAGAGAATACAGTCAAAAGGCACCCGTATCCTCTTGCCTCCCGATTCACCTTCAAAATGCGGCTCAGATTCTTTCTTGTGAATAACATCCCGGATCAGGTCCCGGATATCATCCTCTTTTACAGGTTTCTCCAGATAACGGGCGGCACGAAGACGATAGGATTCCAGCGCAAAATCCTGACTGGTTGTGGCAATCGCCGCCACCACACGTGTATCCTTTCTTCGGATCTGTTCCAGAGCGTCAATTCCGGTCATCTTTCCCAGATAGATGTCAAGTATCAGAAGATCGAATTTTCCGGGAAAGAAATGATCCAGCAGATCTTCAGCACTTTCAAACGCCTCTGCGGTAACTTTCTCTGCAGAATCCGTCACCATACCCAGAAGCCGGATACGCGATTCCTTATCATCTTCACATATACCCACCCGAAGCTGCTCCATGTGTCAACCGTTCCTTTCCAGGGCTGTTATTTGCGCAGCCAGGCAAGCCTGCTGCTTATTGTATTACATACTGCTTCCTATAGCGCCAAGTCCGCTTACTACAGCACCTACAACAAACGCCGCAACAATAATGCCGATAATTCCCGCGATCACTGTGATAATTGAAATAATAGATCCGATCTTGCGAATAGCCTCATCGTTGCCTTCCTTCTTAGCTTTCCTTGAAAGAACTATTCCAACGATTCCGAGAATGACGGAGACAATCGCCGAGTAACCAAAGAAGCAGAAAATAAATCCTACAATACCGCATATTAAACTTGCTATGGCTTTCCCATGAGCGGGTGCATTCTGGTTCATAATTATTTCTCCTTTTATTTCGGCAAATTATGTTTTCCCATAATAGGAATTACCTGTTTATCAAAGTCCTAATGCATTCAGCTCTTCAACCGTGATGTCGATCAGTTTCTCCGCTGTCTTTGTATTCTTTCCGGCAATGCCTCGAAGTCCCAGCAGTCCGCCTGTAAGATCATTTAATGCCATATTGACGGCGGCGTTGCCTGCTCCTGCGATCTCCTGCTTGGAAAGCTGGAATTTGCTTGCTTTCTTTTTGCCGACGCCTAATACCGGAACAATCCAGATCTGATTTCTGCGATCCAGCGGCGGGAATGTTACGATGGTGCTGAATCCATGCTTTGTCAATGCCGGTGCTCCGGCGGAGAAGCTCTTGTCCTTAATCGCATCATAGAACTCCTCGATGGTGTACTCATTCTTTGTCTTCACTGTTTTGATTTTTACTCCTAGCATCTTTGTAACCTCCTCATAAGTATATAAGTATTATAAAAGCTCTTATTTGAGGGAACGCTTTGTCTGGTTTCAGGGAATTCAATATTCCTTGCTGCGTTCCTATCTCCTTGCTTCGATTCCATTATGTCAGAGTTAATCGGCTCTTTGTAGTACAGAAAATCGGATACAGCCGGTATAATTGGTTATTGATTATTATTTTGAGATATAATATAATTATTTATTTTGCAAATTTATTAATAGTCTGAACTTCTGTCCAGCTCCTGCCTTTTTTATCGCCTTTTCTATCATTTTTCTATTGTCAAGTACCAATTTTGATTTTTTTTGTCGAGAAGCTGTACTTTTTCACACGCCGCTGTTCATGCATAATGTGTTTAAAGATATTGCAGACAACACATCATCTTTCTTCCCTAAAAAGATGATAAGGCTTTTGGTGAAATGAGACAGATCCTGAAGCCATCGTCCCACAGCAAATCTAATAAATCCGGGAATTAGCCCACAATATCAGGAGGAGAAATTATGAAAAACAAACTTGTCACGATTCTTGTAACTGGTGTACTTTCCGTTTCCGTACTCGCCGGATGCGGGTCCGGCAACAATGCATCCAGCGCATCTGCAAGCTCCGGCAGCTATACAGAAGACGCAAGCAGCTATGCAGATTCCGGCAGCTATGAAGATGTTTCCGGTGACTCCGTTGCGTCCGCAAGCGCTTCCGTGGATACTGCAAGCACTTCCTCGGACGGTACCTTCTCTCTTGGCGATATTACTGCTGATATGATTCAGACTGGCCTGTACGCAAAGGATGACAACGGGAATGAGCTTGTATTCGCTCTGTTCCAGGGACCGGATGCAAATAATTATGTAGCACTTATCACTGTGGATACAGATGGTACCGGAGACGTCCTCTGCGGACAGTACACTGCAACCCAGAAGGAATCCGGCGATGACGGAATTACGTGGACGGTACTGGACGGAACAGATGTATATACCGGTAATAGCTTCAGCATCGGATGTGTTGAGGGAGACGACGGCTCTGCTGCTTTCTATGATCAGAATGGCACTACCTACACTGCGGAGTACCTGGATGCAGATCAGACCATCACTTACTTTGGCACTGCAGTTGGTTTACTTGCGGCAAATGGTCAGTAAAAAGCCACTTCTTTGCAGAGTCTGACCATCTCCAGGAAGACACTTTGTAAAAAAGAGAGCCCAAAACGGGCTCTCTTTTTAATAGGTACTTCCTCCAATTGTCTGAATCCTGATCCGGCATTTCCAGGTCCGGGATTTGTATAATATGTGAACTTCCAGATATTTTACAACTAAAGCACCAGATAAAAGGTCCCGCAGCTTCACGCTGCAGAACCTTTCTGCGATAAAATATTATTATTATTCCCCGTTCCATCCACTGTCTCACAGCTTCCAGAACGCCTCAGATATAAAAATCACCGTATACAGACAATGCGTTCTCAGATATCAAGAAGATCACTGTATGCAGACGCTGCAATCGCAGATATCAAGAAGATCGCTTCTCAGATATCGAGGAGATCACTGTATGCAGACGCTGCAATCTCAGATATTGAGAAGATCACTGTATACAGACAGTGCGCCCTCTGTATCGTGGGCGAGTACCCGTTTTGCCAGAACCTTTCCAAGCTGTACGCCTTCCTGGTCGAAGCTGTTCACATTCCACAAGAAGCCCTGGAACATAACCTTGTTCTCAAAATGTGCCAGCAGCGCGCCGAGCGTCTTCGGGCAGAGCTGATCGCCGATGATGATGCTCGACGGACGGCCGCCCTCAAAGTTCTTGTTCAGGTTGTCATCCTTCTTGCCACAGGCAAAGGCCACGATCTGTGCAGCGACATTCGCGCAGAGCTTCTGCTGGCTTGTGCTTCCCTGAATCTCCACATCCGTGCCGATCTGGCTGCTGCGGAATCCGACAAACTGAAGCGGAATGATCGTCTTTCCCTGATGCAAGAGCTGATAGAAGGAATGCTGACCGTTCGTTCCCGGCTCTCCGAAGATGATCGGTCCGGTCACATAGGAGACAGGCTCTCCGAAACGGTTGACGGATTTGCCGTTCGACTCCATGTCAAGCTGCTGAAGATGCGCCGGGAATCTGGAAAGTGCCTGGGAATACGGCAGAACCGCCGTAGCCGGAAGACCGAGCACGTTGCGCTCGTATACGCCGATCAGCGCATCCAGCATCGCCGCGTTCTTCCTTGGATCCTTTTCTGTCGCAAGCTTATCCTCGGCTGCCGCGCCCTCAAGGAAATCCGCAAAGACTTCCGGTCCAAACGCAAGAGACAGAACAGCGCCGCCTACCGCTGAGGTGGAGGAATAACGTCCGCCGATGTAATCATCCATATAGAACGCGTCCAGATAATCGTCGCTCTTTGCCAGCGGAGATGTCTCGGAGGTAACAGCGATCATATGCTTCGCCGGATCCAGGCCCTGCTTCTTCAGCGCGTCCATGACGAAGGACTGATTGGTCAGTGTCTCCAGAGTCGTACCGGATTTGGATACCAGGATGAAGATCGCATGTGCCACATCTGTGGAAGCCAGAACCGCTGCTGCGTCATCCGGATCTACGTTGCTGATGAACTTTGCTTCCATCTTGAAGTTTCCGGTTTTCTTCGCCCAGTTCTCCAGGGCAATGTACATGGCACGCGGGCCAAGATCGCTTCCGCCGATACCGATCTGTACCGCCGTGGTAAACTTCTCGCCCTTCTCATTTGTGATTTCTCCCGCATGTACCTTGTTCGCGAAATCTGCGATTCTCTTCTGCTGCTCCACATAGAAAGCTCTCTTGTCGACGCCGTCCGCTGCAACAGCATCTCCGAGCTGTCCTCTCGTCAGATGATGGAGAACCAGTCTCTTCTCTCCTGTATTGATTACCTCTCCGTTATAGAGGGCTTTATACTTTTCCGTGAGCTGTGCCTCATCCGCCAGCTTTACAAGGGCATCCAGTACGCTGCTGTCCACAGCCTTCGCCGCGTAATTGTAGGAAAGGCCTTCCGCCATCGGAATGCTGCAGCTCTTCACACGCTGCGCTCCGCTTTCACCGGACATAACCTCTGCGAGGTTCACCTTTTCTACCTTCTGCAGCTCCCCATAAGAAGCAAGCTCATCAAGATTCTTCCAGTTGATCATTTCTGATTCCTCCTTGAAAAAACAGATAAAACGCGCTTCGCGGATTCTACCCCGCTGTCTCAGCGCCTGCCGCACACGGCCGCAAGCCGGCCGGATGCATCTCACTGTTCGCGTTGACCTTTATGCGGGCTATGCCCGCGTCTCAGCCTTTATACAGATCATGCCCGCGTCACAATCTTTATACGGATCATGTCCGCAGCACAATCTTTATACGGATCATGTCTGCGTCTCAATATGTATGCAGAGCATTTCCGCGTCTCAATATGTATAAAGGCGCCGTCACTATCATAGCATATCACCCGAAACGAAACAATTGCCAACTTCCCCGCTCTGCGCTCCCGAAAATGAGCTGGCAGTACTCTCTTCCGGCCATTCGCAAATGAGCTGCCATTACTCTGCTCCGGCCATTCCCAAATGAGCTGCCATTACCCCGCTCCGGCCATTCGCAAATGAGCTGCCATTACCCTGCTCCGGCCATTCGCAAATGAGCTTACACATTTCTGCTCCGACGGGTCTCAAGGTCTCCATATGAATTACCGGTCCTTCGTCATCTCACGCTCCAGAACCCGGAACAGTTCTCCGGTGTCGATCGGCTTCGCCACTCTCGCATTCATTCCGTTCTCGTAGCACTCCTCATCCGCCCGGTCATAGACATCCGCCGAAAGCGCGATGATCGGGATCTTCTGTGCCCATCCATTCTTCAGTTCCCGGATCTTGCGGGCGCATTCAAAGCCGTCCATCACAGGCATCCGGAGATCCATGAGCACAACGTCATATTTCGGACCGTTCTTCAGAGACGCCTTGAATTTCTCAAGAGCATTTCTGCCGTTCTCCGCATGATCCGCCACAAGCCCGTTCCACTCCAGGATGTGCATGATGACTTCCGCGTTGATCTGATTGTCCTCAACCACAAGCACCCGTTTTCCCTTTAGGTTCCTGATATCGTAGTCCTTCTTCTCCGCCCGGCGCATCAGCTTCCTCTGGTCCTCGCTCGCGATATCATAGGCAAGCTTCACGGTAAATTCCGTGCCTTTTCCTACCTCGGACCTGCAGTCAATCGTTCCTCCGAGGAGGTTGATCAGCCTGCGGCTGATGAACAGGCCCAGACCTGTTCCCTCCCGGTTCCTCGACTGAGCAGCGCTGTCCTGCTCAAACGGCAGATACATCTTTGGCAGGAATTCCCTGCTGATTCCAATTCCGGTATCCTTGATGCGGTAGGTGTGCTCCACCCGTCCCTCGGCGAGATAAACGACATCTACCATAAGTGAGACGTCACCGCCCTTCTCGGTAAATTTGACGGCATTTCCCAGGAGGTTCACCAAAATTCTCGCGACGTGATCAACGTCCATCATGATCACTTCGTTCTTGCAGTTGCTGATCTCGAAGTGATAATGGATTCCTGCGCTCCTGGCCTTTTCCTCGATGATCGTGTTCACCTCTTCGAAGACGTCCTTCTCATGTACCACATCATATTCGCTGACTACCTTTCCGGCATCCAGCTTGCTCGTCTCAAGCACCTCGTTGATCAGACTCAGAAGATACCGGCCGGAGCTCTGCATCTTCTCCAGATTCTCACGGACGGGATCCGACATTTTCTCCTTTGTGAGCGTCAGCTCCAGAAGGCCCAGAATCGTCGTAAGCGGTGTCCTCATGTCGTGGCTCATGCGGGACAGGAAGTTTTCCTTCTCCTGACTCGTTTTCGCGGCAATCCGCAGCGCCTCGCTGATTTCCTCGAGCTGCTGCTCGTCGTTGATCTGCTTGGTGAGATCCACAAACGTGATGACCAGTCCTCTGAGATTTTTCTTCTGTTCCCGGTCCTTTCCCGCGTTCCGCTTGTTCTTCTCGGTGTTACCCTTCAGATTCTCCGTCTCGGCCCCCGGATCATCCTCCTGCTCCTTCGACACACGGTACGGCGCGATACGGATCAGATAGGTCTTCCCGGTCACAGACGTCGTCTCACATTCCACGGTTTCCATGGTATTCAGAACCTTCCGGGACAGATCCATCAGGTTGATGGAAGAAAAATTATACGCGATGTACTGCAGCGATCTTCCGACATCCTGCTCTGCCACATTGAACTCCGAGGCGATATATTCCGTGAATTTGCGGATATTCATATCCCGATCCACCATCATGATTCCGATCAGCGTGGTGGACAGGAAATTTGCCATATCGTTATTGACGGCCGCGATCTCGGATACCTTGGACTGATACTCCGAGTTCACGGTATACAGCTCTTCATTGACCGACTGCAGCTCTTCATTCGAGCTCTGAAGCTCCTCATTTGAGGTCAGAAGCTCCTCGTTCGCGGCCTGCAGCTCCGCATTCACGGACTCGAGCTCCATCACGGTCTGATGAAGGCTGTCCTGGGTAACCCGCAGATCCTTCTCCAGATCCGAGATCCGGTTCGCCGCCGCTGTGTCGATATCATATTTTTCCACAGGTCCCGTGATCTTCCGGTCCGAACGGATGAAAGCAACCGCCGTGTAGCCGGTTTTCGCCCCGGTCTTGTCCGTGACCGGAAGCGCGACAACCGTGATATTCTCAGGTTCCTTATCCAGCTTTACCGGTATGTGATCATAGGCCACCCGCTTCCCGGTAACCCGCGCCTTTTTCAGGGCGGTCGAAAAGGCAATCTTCAGATCCTGACGCAGCAGGAGAAAAATATCGAGCGTCGCGGTTCCCGCGGGAATCGTGAGAAATCTGCTGCAGTCTCCGTAGGAATGTCTCAGCTCATTGTTCGTATCGACCACGACACAGGCCGGCATCAGAGACTCCAGAACCCTCGTGTCCAGCTCGCGGCCCGGATACTCGGCGCTGCTCTTCCCGTGACTGCGGATGTTGTCCGGCAGTTCCAGATTATCCTCCACTCCCTGCATCGAATACGGGATTCTCGCATGGGAGGGCTTTCTGCCGGCGGCGTTGTGTATGAAGATCTTCTCGTTGGAGCAGACGGTCCGGAACACATCCGAGTACTCCCCTACCGATTCCGATTTTCCAAGAAACAGGTATCCGCCGTCATTCAGCGCGATGTGAAAGATCGAAAACAGATTTTTCTGAAGAACCGACTGGAAATAGATCAGCAGATTCCGGCAGCTGATCAGGTTCAGCCTGCCGAAGGGCGGATCCTGAAATACATTGTGCTGCGCGAACACGATCATCGTCCGGATATCATGATTCACCACATACTTCGAGCCCTTCCTTGTAAAAAAGCGGCTCAGACGGCTGACGCTGACATCCTCGATTATATTCTCTCCGTACACACCTCTTCCCGCAAAGGTAATCGAATCCGCGTCCAGATCTGTGGCAAATATTTTCACATCTCTGCGGAGATTCAACTCCTCCATGACCTCCGCAAAGAGGATTGCGATAGAATACGCCTCCTCACCGGTGGAACATCCCGCCACCCACACACGGATCTGGTCTGCCTTCTTCCCGTTCTGCACGATGTCCTTGATCACCCGCTGCTTCAGCACCTCGAAGAACTCGGGATCCCGGAAGAAGGAGGTCACACCGATCAGCACCTCCTTGGCAAGCGTTTTTGCCTCCTCCTGATTTTCCTTCAGATACTGAACATAGCTCTGAAGGTTCCTGCAGTGCGTTACCACGATCCGCCTCTCGATCCGGCGGAGGATCGTCGTCTGTTTGTAATAGGTGTAATTCGTGTTCGTGACGCTCTTCAGAATCGAGAATACCTGCGACATCAGATCTCCGTCCGTCAGCTGCATCTTCCCGTTGGACAGATTGATCGAGGAAGAGATGTGTGCCATCTCCTTCGCGATCGCGTCCGGCCCCAGAATCAGGTCCACGAATCCCGTCGCAATGGCATTTCTCGGCATGCCGTCAAATTTTGCCGTCTCCGGATTCTGCACGATAATCATGCCGTTCTGCTCCTTGATCGAACGGATGCCGTTGGTTCCGTCCGATCCGGTTCCCGACAGGATCACCGCGACTGCCCGGTTCTCATACGCAATTGCCAGCGACCGGAAGAAAATGTCGATCGGATGGTTGATCAGGGCATGATTGTACTCCTTCAGGTGTAAAACGTCCGAAGTAATTTCAATATTATATTTCGGAGGCAGGAGATAGATGTTGTTCCTCTTTACCTGCATACCGTCTCTGGCTTCCTGCACCGGAAGCGCGGAATACTTGCTCAGAATCTCCCCGAGCAGACTCTTGTGATCCGGCGACAGATGCTGGATGATGACAAATGCCATGCCGGTATCCTTCGGAAGAAATGTCAGAAACTGCTGAAGCGCTTCCAGACCGCCTGCCGAGGCACCGATACCTACCACACAGCTTGGCTGGACCTCCATTGGAATTTTCATATCATCAATATCCATGCGCACCTCCCTCAGACTGCGCGAAAGAATCCATTTTCTCATGAACGTTCTGCACGAAAAACGGCAGACTCTTATGTTTTATATTACATCATTTTCCGGGCATTGTCTCGACATTTAATAAGTCCCCGCGTCACTTCGTGCTCATACCTGTTGTCGTCGCTAATGTTCTGGCCCACTGGTGAGCAAGCTCCCCGTGGTCCAAGAACATTGCGACTGGACTTATACACTAAAAATGCTCTAAGTGATTTTTTCCTGAATCATGACAAAACTCATGATTCAAAAGTCACTTAGAGCACATGACACCTGTCTTGTTAAAGAAGAGTTATGCTTTTAAAAACATTATATTTTTAGAAGCTATATGATTTTAAAAGCTTTATGATTTTAGAAGCTTTATGATTTTCCTGTCTTGTGGTTGGATACAACATCGAAGATAACTGCCGCGAGGAGTACTGCTCCCTTGACGATGTACTGGTACTGATCCGGAAGACCCAGGATTGACATACCCATGTTGATGACGCCGAGGAGGATGGCTCCGACCATGACTCCCGGAACTGTTCCGGATCCGCCGTATGCGGAAGCGCCGCCGATGAAGCAGGATGCGATGGCATCCATCTCATAGGAGTTACCCATGTTGCCGTCTACCGATCCGATTCTCGCTCCGACCAGAAGTCCGGAGAGACCTGCGAGTATAGACATCAGGAAGTATGCCCAGAAGTATACCTTCCGGGGATCAATGCCGGAGAGCTTGGTGGCCTTCTCATTTCCGCCGACTGCGTAGAAGTAACGGCCGAACACGGTCTGGCTTGTAAGGAACGCGAAAATAACGACAACCGCCAGAATCCACAGAACCATCACCGGAATTCCCTTGTATCCCATCAGACGGCTGCTGTATGCAATAATCAATACATCAAATACTACGATACGGATAATCGTTGCGCGAAGGGTTGCCACCTGATATCCTTCTTTGGCCTTTTTCGCGCGGTTCGTAATCATGAAGATCGTAAGCGCGATCGAAATAATAATTCCGACAATCAATGCGGAAATACACTTCTTGTTGCTGTCAACGCCGGGAATCTGAATGTAGGATGTGAACAGATTCAGGAATCCGGGGTTCATGATTGCGATGGTCTTCGAATCCAAAATGACACGCGCGATTCCGCGGAACAGGAACATGCCTGCCAGCGTGCAGATGAACGGCGGGATATGAATATATCCGATGAGCCATCCCTGCCACAGACCAATGACTGCGGCAATTACCATAGAAATCAGAATCGCGAGTCCGGGAGCCGCGCCGAGATCCAGCATCTTAGCTGCTGCCGCCGCGGAGAGGCAGAGTGTAGAGCCTACGGAAAGGTCTACATTACCGCCGGTCAGGATACACAAAAGCATACCGCAGGCCATGATCAGGACGTAGGCGTTCTGCAGAAGCAGGTTGGAAATATTCTGTGAGTAGATCAGCCGTCCGCCGGTCAGGGCTGTGAAGAAAATAAATACGATGACCAGAGCGAAGACCATGGTGTATTTTTTCAAGAATGCACTAACTTTCATTTGATAGCCTCCATAACGATAGAATTGCGATATGATATCATTTCTTGTCCTTGAGGATCGCGCTCATAATCTTCTCCTGCGTAACCTCATCAGCAGAAAACTCTCCCGCCATTTTTCCTTCATTCATGACATAGATCCGGTCGCACATACCCAGAAGCTCCGGAAGCTCAGAGGAAATCATAATGACAGCCTTTCCCTGTGAGACCATATCGTTGATGATCTGATAAATCTCATACTTCGCGCCGACATCGATGCCTCGCGTCGGCTCATCCAGAATCAGGACATCCGGCTCCGCAAACATCCACTTCGCAAGCAGCACCTTCTGCTGATTGCCTCCCGACAGATTTCCGACATTCTGCTGAATGCTGGGCGTCTTTGTATGCATGGCCTTTACATAAATTTCCGCCTGCTTATTCTCCTCGGGCACATTTACGATTCCGCGTTTGGAAGAAATTTTATCCATGCGCGCAAGCGTGGTATTTCTCGCAATCGTCTCCGAAAGTATCAGTCCGTTTGTCTTCCGGTCCTCCGTCGCGTAGGCAAGTCCGTGCGCGATCGCATCGGCTTCATTTTTCAGATGGACCTCCTTGCCGTTAATAAATTCCTGTCCGGATATGTGCGATCCGTAGCTTCTTCCGAACAGCGACATCGCCAGCTCTGTACGGCCCGCGCCCTGAAGTCCCGAGAAGCCCACGACCTCGCCCCTGTGAACCTCAAAGCTGATGTGATCATCCATGCACTTCTCCGTATACACCGGGTGATATACCGTCCAGTCCTTGCAGGCAAAAATCACGTCTTTACTGATCTTATGTTCTCTTGCCGGATACCGGTCTGTCAGTTCCCTTCCAACCATTCCCTTGATGATCCGGTCCTCATCGATATTGTGATCCGGATTCGGAATCGTCTCGATTGTCTGGCCGTCACGAAGAACCGTGATATTATCCGCGCAATAGGCAACCTCATTGAGTTTGTGTGTGATAATGATGGACGAAATTCCCTGCTTCTTAAAGCCGAGGATCATGTCCAGAAGCATTTTGGAATCTTCCTCATTCAGCGAGGATGTCGGCTCATCAAGAACCAGCAGCTTACAGTTCTTGGAAAGTGCCTTCGCGATTTCCACCAGCTGCTGCTTACCGGTACCGATATCCTTGATCAACGTATGGGAGGACTCTTTCAATCCAACCCGCTTCATGGCATCCTGCGCTTCCTGGAACGTTCTGTCCCAGTCAATGACTCCGGATTTCTTCCGGCGCTCATTTCCCATGAACATATTCTCGGCGATCGTAAGCTCCGGAATCAGAGCCAGCTCCTGATGCACGACTGCAATTCCGAGCTTTTCGGATTCCTTAATATTGTGGAACCTGCAGACACTCCCGTTATAAACGACATCCCCTGTATACTGTCCAAACGGAATGGTCCCTGCAAGTACATTCATCAGCGTAGATTTCCCGGCGCCGTTTTCGCCGACAAGCGCGTGGATCTCTCCGCGTTCCACTTTGAAATTGACATGATTCAGAGCTTTGACACCAGGATACTCTTTGACGATGTCTTTCATTTCAAGAATTATGTCTGCCAAGTGAATACCTCCTGTGCAATCTGTTTCTTTTCGAAAAAAGAGGCCGCCGCAAGATGCTCTATGCGACAGCCCCTGATTCATTTTGTGCTATCGTCCCTTTCGGTAAATCCTTTCGATTACCCTACCGGGTGCAGATATCCTTTGTCATCCTTTGTGTAATATCCGGGATCTACAAGCTCTTTGTCCATGTTGTCCTTGGTTACAACGGTCGGAACGAGCAGGTAAGACGGGATGACACCGGTTCCGTTATCATAAGATGAAGTATCATAGGAGCAGTCGAAATCCCATCCGGACTTGGAGATCAGGGAATCATCCGGCTTCTCTCCGTTCAGCATTGCCTCTGCCAGGTCAAGGGTTACAACTGCCTCGTTGGCAACTGCCTTGTACACGGTCATGGTCTGCTTGCCGTCTACGATATTCGCAAGGTTTGCCTCGTCGCCGTCCTGTCCGGTGATGATAACATCGTTGCTGCCTGCATAGTCAGACTCAATGGCCTGTGTAACACCGAGTGCCGTAGAATCGTTGGAGCATACGGCTGCATCCAGCTGTGTACCGTCACTGTAATAAGATCCGAGGATATTCTGGAATCTCTTCATAGCTGTGGAAGTATCCCACTGTGCGGTAGCAACCTGATCAAATTCGGTCTGTCCTGACGGAACCTTCAGAGTGCCCTTGTCGATGTATGGCTTCAGCACATCCATCGCGCCGTTGAAGAAGAATGTCGCATTATTGTCTGCGGGATCTCCGGCTGTGAACTCGATATTGTAGGTCTTGTCGCCTGCATTGTCGAGATCCAGCTGCTTTGCAACGAATTCACCCTGCAGCTTACCTACGGTGTAATTATCGAAGGATACATAGTAGCTGATAGCGTCTGTATTCATGATCAGACGGTCATATGCGATAACCGGAATGCCGGCGTCCTTTGCCTCGTTCAGAACCTGGCTCAGAGCCTCGCCGTCGATTGCCGCAACTACCAGGAGGTCTACCTTGTCTGCGATCAGTCCTTCAATATCGTTGTTCTGCTGTGCGGACTTGTTATCGGAATAAGTAAGCTCTACCTTGTAGCCTGCCTTTTCAAACTGATCCTGCAGATAAGATCCGTCGCGGTTCCATCTCTCCAGAGATTTGGTCGGCATCGAAATACCGATGGTCTGTCCGCCTGCCGACGCCGTATCCGAGGTGGCTTCCGTCTCAGCGGACTCATCTGCTGCTTCGCTGGATGCAGAAGATGTGCTTTCCTCCTTCGCCGCCGATGATGCGGAAGACGAAGAGCCGGACGCCGATGTGCTCGTAGATGCGGTGGATCCGCAGCCTGCGAACAGAGATGCTGCCATAGCCGTACAAAGCAGTGTGCTTACGATTCTCTTTTTCATTTTCTAAAACCCTCCTTTGATAATGCGAATGAAAAAAGAAACCTGTGTGAAACATAACGTTGTGGAAAACCGGTTTGATGACTAGAAGTTTTCCTTTCATACCCATATGATATCATTCATTATTCACAACGAAAATATGTCATTCTTGCTCGAAATCATACGAAATATCCAAAATAAAATCCTATCCCCATGTCCGGAGGGTAGGATTTTTTTGTCAAAAAAATCCCGTGAAGCAAAAATATCCTACTCCACGGGTGATCGTAAATGCGCATGCGTTCTCTGTCTCTGCTGCGGCAGACGCTGTTCTCCTTTATCGGTCTGCCGAAAATGCCTCCAGAACCGCATCCCGCAGCCCGTCCGCTCTTCGCTCGGCATCCTGGCTGTTTTCAGCGCGCGTATAGAAATAAAACTTCAGCTTCGGTTCCGTGCCCGACGGCCGCATCGCGAACCAGTCACCGTTTTCCATACGGAACTTCAGCACATTCGACGGCGGAATATCTTCCCATCCATGGAGATAGTCGGTAACCTCCGCGACGCGGAATTCTCCGAACCGGTCCGGTTTCTCCTCCCGCGCCTTCCGCATGATCCGCGCAATTTCTTCCGCTCCGGTCTGTCCCTTCCGAATCAGAGACACCTGTCTCTCGGCAAAATACCCATACCTTTTGTACAGCGCCTCCAGCGCGTCGCCCGGTGTCATGCCTTTCTTCTTATAAAATGCTGCCATCTCCATCATCAGAAGCCCCGCCGCAATTCCGTCCTTGTCCCGCACCCGCTCACCGGGCGCGCAGCCGATGCTCTCCTCATACGCGAAGAAATACCGGTACCCTTCCTTCTCAAGCCGCGGAATGACGCCGCAGATATTCTTGAAGCCCGTCAGTGCCTCAAATACCCGGATCCCGTAGGACTCGCAGATAGTTTTCCCCATGTCTCCGGTCACGATGGATTTTATCATCGCCCCGTTTTCCGGCAGAGTCCCCGCCGCCTTCTGACTCTCCGCCATGTACGCGATCAGCATCGCTCCGGTCTGATTGCCGTTCAAGGGACGGAAGCCTCCCTTCCCGTCCGGCAGCTCCACCGCCATACGGTCACTGTCCGGATCCGTGGCGATCAGCAGATCCGCGTGCAGCTTCTTCCCAAGCTTCTCCGCAAGCGCAAACCCACGAGGATCCTCCGGGTTCGGATATCCCACCGTTGTAAAATCCGGATCGGGATCCTTCTGTTCCGGGACGATCATAAAATTTTCATATCCAAGTTCCCGCGCCGCCGTCTCCATCGGGATGCTTCCCGCCCCGTTCAGCGGTGTGTACACGACGATAACTGAGCGATCCAGTTCGCTGTCCGGTCTCTGCTTCAGTCCCTCCGCATAGTCCAGATACCTCCGGTCCATATCCTCTCCGATCATACGGATCATTCCCTCCCGGATTCCCTCTTTCAGAGACATCCGGGGGAATGGATCAAAGAGGTCGAGTCCCTGAATCTCCCGCAGAATCCCGTCGGATACCGCGCCCGAGATCTGGGCTCCGTCCTCCTGGTAAACCTTGTAGCCGTTATATTCCTTTGGATTGTGGCTTGCCGTCATATTGATCCCGGAAAGCGCATGTAGCTCCCGCACCGCAAAGGACAGTTCCGGCGTCGGTCTCATGGACGGGAACAGCCACACGCGGATTCCGTTTCCCGCCAGAATCTCCGCCGCCAGTTCCGAATACTCCCTGGAATGATGCCGGCAGTCATAGGCCACCGCGACGCCCCTTGTCAGATCCTCTCCGCTCTTCTTCAGATAACCGGCGATCCCCTGCGTCGCTCTTCCGACCGTGAGCGGATTCATCCGGTTCGTCCCCGCGCCGCAGATGCCTCTTAAGCCCGCCGTTCCGAATACAATCTCCTGATAAAACCGGTCGTTGATTTCCCGTTTGTCTCCGCGGATCGAGAGCAGCTCCTGCCTCATCGGGTCACCTTCCGGAAGCCTGTCCAGCCATTCCTGATATTTTTCCTCTGCATTCATAAACCGAACCTGCCTTTCTCATCGTTATTCGTAGGTCGCATCCATCTCGCCCCATGATCCATACATCGCATCCATTTTGCTCCGCATTGTTCGCCCGTGGCTGAAAAGTCACGTGAACAGAAGGCACTCCTCGGGTGGACGATAAATCCGCCGTCATTTTCCGACCGCGCCTGACAAGGCCCGGTCCACAGATTTCACGACCCCGACATTTCCTCCGAGCCCTGCGCATGGAGGTACACATCCTCTTTCCTGTGGAATCCGCTCGCAATCACTGTGCTGTCCACATTCTCCTTCGTGACCTTTACCGGCTGAATGGCAATGTACGGAACATCATAGGTTCCGTCGCTCATGGTCTCATCCGTCTCGGGCATTTTTCCCTTCGCCATCTGCACGGCGTAATCCGCCGCCTTCTCCGCAAGCTTCTCGATCGGCTTGTACACCGTAATCGTCTGCGTCCCCTCGACAATTCTCTGACACGCGTCCAGATCCGCGTCCTGTCCGGTGACCGTGACGCTTCCGGCCTTCTTTCGCTCGGCAAGCACCCGCACCGCCTGACCCGCAATCGCGTCATTGCCACATACAATGGCCCCTGCGTTCTCCACATCCTCCGGATGCTCCGTCAAATAGCTGTATGCAATGCTGTCATCCCAGTTGTCGCAGGAAATGCTGTCGATCATCTTCAGATTATCATTGATTTCAGCGTCGAATCCCTTGTTGACCAGCGTCACGTTGTAATCGGCGGGTGAACCGTTCACCTTCACGTAGCTTCCGCCGTCCGGCATCGCCTCATTCACTGCGTCCGCCATGAACTTTCCCACCGTCTCATTATCGAATGTTATGTACAGGTCCGTGTCCGCGTTCTGAATCAGACGATCATAGGAAATCACCCGGATTCCCTCCCTTTTGGCTTCGCTGATCTCCTTTCCCAGACTGTCCCCGTCCGTCGCCACGATCACCAGCACATCCACATCCGAATCTATCATGTGGCTGATAATTGATTTCTGCTCCCCGACATCTCCGTTCGCGTTGCCCACGATCACCTCCGCCCCGAGGTCCTTCGCCGTCGAGGTAAAAATATCACGGTCCCGCTCCCAGCGCTCAATTACAAACGAATCAAACACAAGTCCGATCTTCGGCTTCAGCTCCGCCTTCTCCGGCTCCACAGATGACGTATCCGGCCGCTCCGTGCCGCAGCCGCAGAGTACTGCCGAAATCAGCAGCGCCGCTCCGCACAAAAATCCCCCTCGCTTCATAACATCCTCCCGATCATACAGACCTGCCCGGCCTGCTCTACATTCAGGTCCGCCTGCTGCCTGCTCTGCCAGACATTAAGGTCCGCCTGCACTGTTCAACATTCATTGCCTTTTCCTACAGGAATCATTATAATATTTTAACAGATATTGTAGCTGTATTCACAAAAATCTGTTCGTTTTTACAAAAACAGGAAAAGCCATAAGAATCATGATGAAAAAAAATCACAAGCACTCCGGCGGCCGGATCCGCGGCCTGAATCTGTTCCTCTGTATTTTCGGATCCATTCTGGTCATCATTACCATTGTAAGTATGGTGGTCTTTGAACGCCAGATCCATGCACTCTCAGACCTGTCTTCAGGCGGATCCGGTTTCCGGTATAATTTTGCGTACATCGGAGACAAATCAAGCTCCTTTCAGAACGCCGTTTATGATCAGGCTCTCAAAGAAGCCGAAAAAAACGGCGACTACATCGAATTCACCGGTAAAAACCTGGATACCAGTTACACCATCCCCAAACTCATGGATCTCGCCATTCAGTCCAGGGCGGACGGCATCATCGTCAACGGCGATGACAGCGAGGAACTCAAGAGTGCCATCAACCGCGCCGTCAATGCCGGCATCCCGGTCATCTGCGTCGGAACTGACTGCTACGGTTCCGGCAGACAAAGCTTCGTGGGCGTGTCCTACTACAACGTGGGAGAGGCTTATGGCAACACGCTCAGTTCTCTCGCGGAGAACCGCCGGCAGAACGTGCTTGTCATCGCCAGCCCGGAGGACAAGACCACCGGTCAGAATCTGGTCATCTCCGGAATCAAGAACTCTCTCGAGAAGAATAACGTCATGGACCGCTTCTCGATTTCTTCAAAGACCCTCGGCAACGGCGACAGCTTCTCCACCGCCGAAGCCGTCACGGATCTGTTTGAGAGCGCCGATCTCCCGGATATTCTGGTATGTCTCGACGAAACAACCACGAGCAGCGTGTGCCAGACTATCGTGGACACCAATCATGTAGGCGATGTAACGATCTGCGGCTACTACCGCAACGGCACCATCCTTAACGCCGTAGAGCGGAATGTCGCGGCGATGACCCTCACGGTCTCCGCAGAGGAAATCGGACGCACTGCCGTCGACAATCTCCTTGAGTACATCGACAGCGGCTTTGTCACCGAGTATTCATCCATCGACATTGAGATCATCACACCCGAAAACGTTGGTGACTATCTGGAGAAGGAGGAAAAGTCTTGATTCATCTGAAAAAAAACAGACCGGACAGCCCTCCGCAGAAGTCTTTTTCTGTCCCGAACGGGCAGAGACGTCTTCTCCACACCCTGGAGGGAAAGCTCACCCTCACGTTTCTGCTGGCCACCGCAGGTATTTTTGCCGTAAACCTCTTTCTGTTCCTGAATATCAACAACGCGCTCGAAAGGGTCAACCGTGTCTTCTACTCCAATGTCCAGACCAACAACCTGTCCGAGGCTCTGGACAGTGTTCAGCAGAGTCTGACCGATTATCTGAATGTCGGAAGCTCGGATAATCTCCGCAGTTTCTATCAGGTTCAGGGTGATTACACGAACTGCCTTGCCGCACTCGGCGATTATTCCGACAGCGTTGAGATTCAGAGCACGACCCGCGATATTCAGAATCTCTCTGATCATTACATGGAGCTTTGCGAAAACGCGCTCACCGCCAAGAGAGGAAGAAATATCCAGAAATACAAGGACTATTATGAGGAAACCGTAAGCATGAACGACATCCTGCAGTCATACATCTACAGCATGAACAACCTCCTGCTGAAGGGCAACTCGGACAATTATCTGAAGCTCGCGGACACCTTCCATTCTCTGGAAATCGTCTCCCTGTTCATGATCGTCATGATCGCCTTCCTCGATGTCTTCATGATCGTCACTACCGTCCGGCATGCGACCGCCCCTCTGCACGCACTAATCGCGGAGGCCGGCGAAATCGGAAAGGGAAACTTTGACGTTCCTCCGCTTGCGGTAAAAAGCGACGATGAGCTCGGCATCGTCACCTCCGCCTTCAACGAAATGGTCGTCAGCATGAAAGGTTATCTCCAGAAGCTCAGGGAATCCATGGAATCCGAGAACCGGCTGAAGGAACGGGAACTCCTCATGAACGCCCACCTCAAGGAAGCCGAGCTGAAATATCTGCAGGCCCAGATCAATCCGCACTTCCTGTTCAATACCCTCAATGCAGGCGCGCAGCTTGCCATGATGGAGGAAGCGGACGGGACCTATAAGTATCTGCAGAATGTCGCTGCCTTCTTCCGCAATAAGACAAACCGTGAGAACCAGATCACAACTCTCGCGGATGAAATTGCCCTCGCTGACAACTACATGTATATCATCAACGTGCGCTTTTCCGGCGCAATCACCTATGAGAAGAGAATCGACGATGATCTGACCCGGGTATCGGTACCCAGCATGATTCTGCAGCCAATCATCGAAAACGCGATCAATCACGGCGTCCGCGACATGGACCGCCCGGCGGTCATCATCCTCTCCGTTTACCGGACCGGAAGGTATATCACGCTCTCTGTCCATGACAACGGAAGAGGGATGACGGAGGAACAGATGAACGCGATTCTGTCTGGAAACGCTCCTGTCAGACGAAAGGGAGACGAGACAAACGGAGTCGGGCTCTCCAATGTAATCAGCCGGATGCGGCTGTTTTACAACAGCGAGGATGTCTTTGACATCACAAGCCCGGGCGAGGGACAGGGAACCGAGGTCCTGCTTTATATTCCCATGCCGGAATAACCATGATCATTAACGCGCCATGGATGTCGGCGCCGCATTAAAGGAGGAATTGAAAATGTACAGAGTTCTGCTGGCGGATGATGAAGGGATCGCCATCGATTCTCTTACGTATATTATGGATAAGGAATTTCATGACAAATGTGAGGTGCGCTCCGCCAGAAGCGGCCGCGCCGTCATTGAAATGGCGGAGACCTTCCGGCCGGACATCGCCGTCATGGATATCCGCATGCCCGGAATTGACGGTATCGAGGCGATCCGGGAAATCCGGAAATTCAGCCCCGCAACGGTTTTTATCGTCCTCACCGCCTATGACAAGTTCAGCTTCGCCAAGGACGCGCTGGATCTCGGCGTCATGAGTTTTCTGACAAAGCCTCTGGACCGCAAGGTCTTCGTCGATACGATGACCCGAGCGATGGCCGGTATCGACCGCACCCGTGAGCAGCGAAGCCGCGAGCTCTCGAATCGTGAAAAGCTCGATGCCGTCGTTCCCATGATTGAAAACGGTCTGGTTTATTCTCTGCTCCTTCTGGATAATTCCCCGCAAGTCACGGCAAGCTACTGCAATCTGCTGGAAATTCCTGAATCCTATGGTTTTGTCGCGCTTCTTGCGTGCGGAGACGTTGCATCCGGGCATGAGAATCCGGAACAGCCAAAAGCCCCTGCTCCCCTCACCGGAAGCGGAGACCACCTGGGCAATCCGATCGGAACCGGAATCCGCCTTCAGAAGTATTATGCAAAAATCCGTGAGATTCTGAAAGAATACAGTGCTCATGCTGTCATCGGGCAGATCATGATGAACAAGATCCCTGTCTTCATTCCCTATGAGGCCGCCAGAATGGACTATGTCGAAAGGGTCCGGGTGATCGACCGCGTCCGCAGAATCATCTCGCGCCTGAAGGAGGAGACCGGGGTAAATTACCGCATGGGAATCGGCTCTGTCATGCCTCTTTCAGACATGCGCACCTCTTATCGGGAGGCACTCCGCTCCCTCTGCGAGAACAACGAGACAGTATCCCACGCCGACGATCTCCCTGTCTCCTGCACCTACGAGCAGGATTACCCGATTGACCTTGAGAAACAGCTCTTCGACAGTGTGAAGAACGGCAATATCCGGGACGCCGGATTGTACGCAGACCAGTTTTTTACCTGGATGGAGAAAACACAGGCCGCGACCTATGAAAATAACGTGCGTCTGAAGACGATCGAATTTGTACTCTGGGCCGAGCACATTGCCTACCAGAGCGGAGGCTTTGGCCTGTATCGCTTTGCGGATCGCGGCGATTATCTGAATATTATCTCTGACTATACGGTTGCGGAGCTGCACACGTGGTTTGTAACGAAGATCCGGGATGCCGCCGAAAAAATCGCCGATAAGGCCAAAAGCAGCGCCAGCAGCCTGACGCACCGGGCAAAGGAATATATCGACAGCCACTACTCCCGAGACCTGTCACTTGATGACGTCTCAAGGGAGCTCAACATCAGTCCCTACTATTTCAGCAAGATTTTCAAGGAAGAGGAGGGTGTAACCTTTATCGAATACCTGACCGGCATCCGGCTCAGTCACGCCAAAAAGCTTCTCGCCGAGAATAAGCTTCCGGTAAAAGAGATCTGCGCTGCCGTGGGCTACCAGGATCCGAATTACTTCAGCCGGCTCTTCCGGCGTTCCGAAGGTGTATCCCCGACCGAATACCGCGAATCCCGGTGAATCTGTCCACTACGGAGCCTGTCTCCCGCGGAGTCTGTCCCCTGAGGAGTCTGTTCCCTTGAGGAATCTGCCCCCCTGAGGAGTCTGTCCCCTGAGGAGTCTGTCCCTCGCGGAGTCTGTCTCATACGGAGTGCTCAGCTCCCACCGGGTTGGAATTTTTTTCTGAAATCTGGACCGATTTATCGACATTTGATCTTTATGTAGCTTTTAACTCCCGGAAATGTTATAATCCATTTTTAATCATATGTGTGGGAGTATTATACATTGGCTGAATACGATGAACTTACCGGGCTGCTTTCGATGAAAGGATACCTGAATGCAGTCCGAAAATATCTGACCCTTTCTCCGGAAAGGCAGCATGTCCTGATTTTTTTCGACATCTGTGCCTTCCGTGATTACAATCATAAATATGGATTCCATGAGGGAGACGATCTTCTTCTGCAGTTTGCGGAGGAACTCCGGAAGACTTTCCCCGGCGATTATATCACCCGCCTCTCAGCGGATCAGTTCTCCGTGCTGATCGGCAGCCAGGATGTCTCCGACAAAATCGAACATCTCCATATTTTTGTCCATGCGCTGCAGAAAAATGTGAGCCTGGAGCTTAAGGCCGGCATCTATCTTCAGAACGGTCCGTCTGACACAAACGTCTCGCTCATGATCGATCACGCGCGTCTTGCCGCCAGGAGTATTCACGATCAGTACGACCACAATATCGCCATCTACAATGATGACATCGCTGAGCGTGAGGAGCTGAAGCGCTATATTCTGAATCATTTCAACGAGGCGCTCGAATGCGGATATATTGAGACCTGGTATCAGCCGGTGATCCGGACTCTGAGCGGGAGGATCTGCGGTTTTGAAGCACTGTGCCGCTGGAATGATCCCATAAATGGCATTCTGTCTCCCGCGCTTTTCATCGGCGTCCTCGAGGACGCCCATCTGATCTCCAGACTGGATCTTCGCATGGTAGAGAATGTCTGCCGGGATCTCAAGACCGCGGAATCCGGCGGACGACCGGTGGTACCGATTTCCATCAATCTTTCACGAAATGATTTTCTGGGCGCAGATGCCTTTAACGAAGTGAATTCCATCGTGACCCAATCCGGTATCTCTCCGGAGCTGATCAACATTGAAATCACCGAAAGTACACTGGAGGCCGAGCCGGAATATCTGCGGCATCAGATCAGCCGCTTTCAGGAGGCCGGCTATGAGATCTGGATTGATGATTTTGGAAGCCGGTACTCTACTCTCGGCACACTGAAGGACTTCAACTTCGATGTTCTGAAGATTGATCAGACTTTCGTCCGCGGCATGGAGAGCAACCAGAAGGCAAGAACCCTGGTCGCGTCCGTCGTCAACATGGCCAAGCATCTCGGCATCCATACGCTGTGCGAGGGTGTGGAGACCCGTGAACAGATTGAATTCCTGAATACAATCGGATGCGAGCAGCTCCAGGGATTTTATTACTCAAAGCCACTGCCGATTATGGAGATTCGGAAGCTGATTTCAAAATTCGGTCTGGAATCTCCTCAGAAGGCGCGCTGCTACAAAGCCATCGGTGAAATCAACATGATGTCCGATTCTCCTCTGGAATCCGGCAGAAGCTATGATTCCGGCTCAAGAGTTCCGCTCATGCTTGTAAAAGCGGATCAAAAGGGAACCAGACTGCTCTATCACAACACCGCAATGGACGAAATGGCCGAATCTCTTAATCTGCGGGATTCAGAGGATTTTCTTCAGTATTTTATGTCCGTTTCAACCTACCGAAGCATCATCCTCCATGCGATTACACATCCCGGGGACACGCAGGAATCAAATTCTCTCGACCTTGTCATCAGCAACAAATTCTGCAGCATCAGCTTCCGCACAATCTCATCGAAGGCGGACAGCTATGCCTACCTCGCGTTTACCGGACTGATTCTGGATTCTTCGTCAGCGATAACCCGTTCCATCCATATCAACGATGGAATCCGCCATCTTCTGACGATTTTCAACAGGATCGACCTGTTCAATCTCGATACCGGAAGGGCAGAGAATATCTACCTGAACGCAGCGCAGGACAGGCTGACGGATTTCTGCGACACAAGCAAAGAGGCCATCGCGGCATATGCGGAGAAATATCTGGATGAGGAGGATCGTTCCTCTTTCATAGACTTCTACGATATGGATAAGCTGAACACCCGCATTCCAGACGGAAACGCAAATTACGTCACGGCCTTTTTCGGGTCTCACGATAAAACAAACCGGCAGCACCTGCAGTCCTACACCCTGATTCCGTTCAGCACAAACGGCGCCCGTATGGTTCTGTCCTGTATCTGTGACATCGAAAACTCACTCTACAACAAGGCCTTTCATGACCAGATGATGCGAAATACCTCCATAGGATCTGACCGCATCAACGAATCCATGGCGAACCTTCTCTCCTCCTTCCTTGGAATCGTGCAGGTCAACGTTGAAGAAGACAGCTATACTCTGATCTACCGGAACTGGGATTCGGCATTCAGAACACATCTCACTTTTACGCAGGCCCGTGAGAGTTTCTGCAAAAATAACGTGCATCCCGATGACCGGGAACGCTATCTTGCGTTCATGGACTGCAGAACATGGATGGACCGCGCCTCGGAAAACAGTCTTCATGAGTTTTCCGAATCCTTCCGGATCAAAAACGGAAGCGGCGGTTATTCCTGGCTCATCCATAACATCATACAGAACGGCCATGACGCAGCTGTCTTTACAGTAGCTGTTCAATGGACAGGCAGCTCCTCCCAGGAAAAAATGCTCGACTTCTGGTATTCTCAGGGCCGGGATCTGCAGATGCAGATAGACCCCGTTACCGGCCTTCTCGACCGGAGAGGCATCGATCAGAAGCTTATAAGATACATTCGCAGCTACCCTTCCACCCCGGGTGTACTCATCAACCTGAATATCGATAATTTTAAAATCATCAACGATATTCTGGGACGCGACATCGGTGACAAGGCGCTTTGCCGTGTCGCGGATGCCCTGCGACAGAACTTCGATGACGGGGATATCATCGGACGCAATGCTGCAGATGAATTCATCGTCTTCATGAAAGATTCTTCTCTTACAGAAGCAAGTTCCATCGTAAGCCGCCTCGTATCGAGCCCGATGACTGTCGATTTTCACACTGAAAGCTACCGGTTTTTCCTGTCTGCCGGCCTCGTGGAATACCCGAAGCAGGGCAGCAAGCCCGGCACGCTCTGCCGCAAGGCAAACGCGGCTCTTTGTTCCGCAAAACAGTCGGAGGGGCACTGCTACAGGGTTTACGATTCCAACATATGCAGTGAAAACCGCACGCACCTTCAGAAGAGCATCACAAATCTCGCGTCGGATCTTCCAAAGGCCGTACTGGTCTACAAGATGGCAGACGACCTGCAGATTCTGTACGCCAGTGAATATCTCCTCCGGCTCTGTGAGTGTGACAGCATTGATGAATTCAACGAGTACTCGAAATCGAGCTTTCTTTCCATCCTCTGCCCGGAGGACAGGGATAAAACCAGAGAGCGTATCCGCAAATATTATGCAGAGCACGGCGACCCCTCAGATACCCGTGAATCTCTTCCCGACTATCTTGCCTTCTGCCAGAAATACCGCATTAAGACCAGGAAGGGCAGAATCCGGACGATCAGAGACTCCTGCAGACTCGTGCACAGCGTCTATTACGGTGATATCTTCTATGTATTCCTCGACGATGCGGACAGCACACCGGATCTGCCCTGCTGAGGGAGATCCGCCGGTTTGACGGCCTCTCAGCAGCGCGGCAGCCTGACGCTCGGCTAAACTCTCAGCGTCGCGGCAACCTGACGCTCGGCCAACTTCTCAGCAGCGCGGCAACCCGCCGCTCGGCCGAATCAACACACAGAAAGCTCTGCCGCTTCGGCTTATCGCCGAAGCGGCAGAGCTTTTCTCAGTCAGAGCAGCTGCGATGCTCTTTTTTTCTGCGGGACCGCCTCTGGACAAGGCTGTTCCCTTTATTACCCGCGGGTCCCCCCTGGCGCGGACTTTCCCTTTTATTGTCCATGAAATCGCCTTGTTGCGAGCAGAATACCGGATTTCATAAAATCATCGCCATAGCGGTCCAGAATAATTTCCGAATATCTGTTTTCCGGGTGAAGAATCTTGTTCCGCTGAAAATCAAGCGTTGAGCTCTTGCCAAGATCCCGTTCCATCCGGTCCAGCACCTCCAGTGCCTTATCGGTAAGCACGCTCCTGGTACCATCCGCGTTTCGAAGAATTACATTCTCCAGATCCAGCGATGCCGCCTTTTTCATATTGTGTATCGCGGATTTCTGTCTCTCTTCACTGAGCTCATGATTCGGCAGGACGGTCATCCATCCGATGAGCATCCGAAGAAATTCCACATCCTCCTCCATCAGGCCGAACGGGGACAGCGGATTGAGATCCAGCGAACGGATCTCAATATGGCTGATCCCTCCGGAAAAGCCCTCCATCGAATATTCGCCGGCCGGTTTCAGTCTCACCGGATAATACAGTTCCTTTGGCGAATGAAGAAGACCTTTCGTTACATACCTCTGAATCGAGGCGACATAGGCCTCTGTGCTCTCATATCGGAGCGTCGGGGTAAAGTCATTCCAGTACCCCAACTCACTGGACCGGACCGTAGCCAGTCTCAGATCCCGGACCCTGTCCCGCTGACTCTCCTCAAACAGAGAAAGATCATAAAGCGGGCTCGCCGCCGTCAGCGCCACAATCAGCCAGCTGTACATCATGGCCTTCCTGGCGAGATTCAGATACAGAGAATCCACAAATTCCCTGTAATTCCCCTCTCCACTATCCTCAAAAATCCGCTGCAGAAATTCAGGCGGATAGGAATAGTTGAAATGAATGCCGGAAAGCAGCATCTTCCGCTTACCGTATTTTCTTCCAAGATACTTCCGGTAGGCAGTCCGCTCAGCAAGCTCTCCCGAGAACCGCGCCACTGGGATCTCATCCTCCCCGGATATGCGGGGAGGATTGCTGAACGGCCACAGTACCTCACGGCCCGATTCCAGGTTCCACAGCGCATCCGCGACATATTCATGATATTCCCTCACCGAATCTACGGCTTTACGGACGCTGCCCTCGGGATTTGTGATAATCTCTACCTGATTTTCACAGAAATCCCGGTCAATATGCTTATTTCCGGGAAAAGGATGGGGCGTCTGTGCCAGACGCCCGTCCATCGTAACCCGAAGGCTCTCCTTTTCCAGTCCGAAGCCCCCGGAATGTCCGAGAAGCGACAGCTTCTCCTGATTGCTCAACCTGCTATTGATTCTCATAAACTACCTGATCCCGGAAGAACCGGATAAAGTACATCGGGCTCCCCGCCGTATCTTTCTTACCAGTCCCACTTACAGAACCAGAGACGGAGCAGCATAGACTCTTCCGAGAAGTTCCTGATTCAGCGCGTAAAGTCCCTTCGGATCAGAGCCGAAGAGCTTGAACTTGCGAATGAGGTCGTCCGCATTCTTCTCCTCTTCTCCCTGCTCCTTTACGAACCAGTCAAAGCACTGCATGGTGCGATAATCATTGACATCACTTGCTGCCTTGTAGATGCCGTTGATCAGGCTGGTCACGTACTGCTCATGCTCCAGACTGAACTTCAGCGGATCATCCAGGCTGCTGTAGGTCTTGTCCGGCTTTGCGACAGCCTCAAAGGTTACCAGCTCACCGTTGTTCTGAAGATAAGTGCGCATCAGCATCGCATGATCTCTCTCCTCCTGCGCCTGGACATCGTACCAGTGCGCGAAGCCGTCAAGCCCCTGATCATAATAATAGTTTGCAAAATCCAGATACAGATATGCGGAATAGAACTCCTTGTTGATCTGATCATTGATCAATTCTTTTACTTTCTTATCAAGCATGGCATGTCCTCTTTTCTGATAAATAAAAACATTTGTTCTTTCACCGAATTGTTAAATATGTCATACCACATTTTTGACGAGATTACAACCTCCGTTCAGATTACTGTTCCCCCCATCTCCGTTCAGGTTACTGTTCCCCCAACTATGTACGGCAAGGATTTTACAGTCCTCTTGCCCTTTGCAAACTGGCTGTAACAAGGTTTTATCCTGCGAATTTCCAGCCGTTCACCCGGGAAAGTCTCCGCTCTCAGGTACTCTCCTCCGGAAACCTCTCTGCGGCCGGTCTGCAGATGCACGATCTCCGCTTCTTCTCCCGGCCACGGATTCTCAAGTACCAGTTCTCTGCCCGCGTGGCTCAGAATCTGTATCGTTCCGACAATTCCAGCTTCAAGGGAAGCGCTCACCTGAAATGCGCCGTATGCCCAGAGCCTCTCAAAAGAAGCGTTCGGATGACTCTTCACCGGCCACACCCGGAAAATCCGGAGAATGCCCTCGTGACTGAGCAGCATCATCTCCTGCAGCGTATTCGGCACTGTGCTCAGGTTTTCGATTCCATGTGGATTCCGGTTGATATACCCGTTTGGCAGACCACGATGTACGATCCTCTCTTCCAGCTCCCTCCAGATCACCTCCGGATCATAGCCCACGCGGACTGCCGCAGGGAAAAACAGGCAGCTCAGGTTTGTCGCGTTCCATGCGCCGGCCTTTCTGTAGTGCGGATCAGAATCCCCCTGTTCATTGTCCAGGTCATCCGCGCCGGTGTCGTGCGTTTTCCGATATTCCGCCATCTGATTTTCAATAATGGAATGGACATGGACCGTATTCCGCGCCGTCTCGAGCACATCCGGATCGGATCCGAGCCCGATCGCCCCCGCCGGATAAATCTGCATAATATTTCCCGGAAAATGATAGGACCACTTTCCTCCTTTTCCTTCATCGAAAAAGACAGGTTTTTTCATCCATTCCTCCGGAACCAGCTTGCCAAGCGGCACCTCCGCCTCCGCCCAGAGCGTCGGATTCTCCCGGATATCCTCCAGTGTCCCCATCGGATACGGTGCCAGGTGATCCGCGATATCCTCCCAGTGACTCCGGCGTTCCTCATCCAGCCCGAGGTCGCGGCTGATGACCGGAAGAAAACGGAAGAGGCATTTCAGGTATCCGAGACTGTTGACCGGATCCATGGATTCTCCGTTCTTCCGGACATCATCCTCTGTCCGCTCATGCATGCTGTCGTCCCGGATATGCCAATATCCATCTTTTTGAATCAGATCCGCCTCCCAGAAATCCGCGAGGCTCTGGAGAAACGGGTATATTTTTCTCCCGTAATCCCGGTCCAGCGTCAGCGAATACCGCATGATCATATTCGTCGCACCGTGAACCGCCTGTGACTTCATGTGGAGAAGAAGCGCCTCGCTGACCATGCCTTTCGGTCCGAGTCCCAAAGGCAGACAGGTTCCTCCATGCTGATACAGCCTGTGGCTCATCTCCCGCCCGATATCCATCATGGCGAAGTACGGGGCGTCATGGGGATCCGCCTGTGGAAAATGCCCGGAGGCAAGCAAGCCAAGATAGGCCGACTGGTGATTGTAATTTATTTTGTAATTTCCGTTCCAGGCAGGACGGTCAAAGGTGCAGACTCCGAGAATTCCCGGAGGATAATCGGGGTCCCGGCTCAGACTTGCCATCACATACTGGGACAGGTAATAACGCTGCTCCATCATCGGATCGTCCAGACAGATTCCGGACACATTCCAGAAATCTCTCCACCAGCTTCTGTGAAGCTCTCTAAGCTCTGAAATCTCACGGCACGTGATCCACTCCGCTCTGGACGCTGCCATCTCCACCGGGCGCGACACCTTATTCCAGGTGCGCAGAACAAACACATAATCCGCGCTCTCTCCCGGGCGCAGCACCAGAAACGCCGTATCCTCTTGATTGCTGTTTGTATTCCGCACTCCCGATTCATCGTCGTTTGCTTTGACGCTCGATGCGCACCATTTATCTGCATCCGAATTCCTGCTCAGGGCGCAGGATTTACCTACACCCGCATTGCCGCTCCATACGGATGATTTATTCCCGTCTTCACGGTCTTCCGGACGATGAAAGGCACCGCCGAATCCTGCCTTCACCGGAACATCCACCTGCTCCTCGAAGGCCCGGAATCCTGACAGAATCCCGCCAACCGTTTTCTGTTCTTCGATCGTTCTGCCGCACATCATACCGACAGCGGTTCCTCTGAGGTCCGTCCCGCTCTCATTTTTCCCGGACAGATCCACTCCCTTCTCACATCCCATGCCCGGCTCATCCGGAAAACGGAAAAGAGCCTGAATCCGCACCGGGTCCGCCAATTCCGAGTGAAACCGTACCAGAAGAAGATTTTCTGTCGCCGCAACCATGCTTCGTATCGTCAGTTTTCCCTCTGTCCCTAAATCATAGTGCGCCACCGTGACTGCATCCCCGAGCTGCTGTTCGATGCGGCAGGCCGCTCCTTTCAGCTCCGGTATTGAGAACACGAGGCGGCCGACTGGTCTCGGTCCCCCCAGCGTGACCGCCGGTTCCATTGCAGCCGTCGAATTATCATGAAAAAACACCCAGTTCGGATTGCTCTCCATCTGCCAGAAATCATTCGTTGTAACCCAGAACTGCGGATATTCACAGGGGCCCGCAAAGGCCGCCAGCATATCTCCGTTCCCCAGAACCGGAGCGTCGGTTTTTGTCCCGGTATACTGCCAGATTCTCCATCTTCCGTTACCCGACACATCGACATCGCCATCCGGAACCGCCCGCGGAGGCCCGTCATACACAGCCTTGTACCGTTTCACTCTCTCGTAATGATCCATCGAAGTTCTCCCTCAAAATTTTTTCCTGCAATATAAGATAAGCCGGGTGACTGCGCCGCACAAAAAGCACACTCACCCGGCTCCTGCATTAACCCTTGACCGATCCGCCGGTCGTTCCCTCGAGCAGATATCTCTGTCCGATGAAGTATACAATAATAACCGGAATCAGCGTCATCACGATGTCCGCAAACACATAGTTCCAGTACTGCTGGTTTTTCCCGAAGAACTGATATACCGCCATGGTCATCGGGAACAGGCTGCTCTTGCTCGACAAATACAGCGGTGTCAGGAAATCGTTCCAGACGCCCATGAACTGCAGAATGAAGCAGGTGACAATTGTCGGCTTCATCATAGGAAGGTCTACCCGGAAGAACATCTGAAGCGGTCCGGCGCCATCGATCACGGCCGCCTCGTCGATCTCCCTCGGCACCGATTCAACGAAGCTGTATATCGTGAAGATGCAGAACGGAATCATCGAGCTGATGAACACCAGAATAATTCCCAGTCTGGTGTTTGTCAGATGGAACCACTGAAACACACGAACCAACGTTACATAGTTCACCGGAAAGAAAAGTCCGATGATAAAGAAATAGTACAGCCTCCGGTTAATCCGGATCCGGTTTCTGCTGAGAACAAATGCGGCCATTGCACTGATGATGACGCCCACGAAGGTGGCAACCAGCGCGTAAATCATGCTGTTCGCAAATCCGCGGATCAGACCGGCCTTCTGAATGACATCCATATAGTTTCCGAACACCCATGTCGTCGGAAGACTCAGATTCATTCTCGCCGCTTCCCCCTTCGTCTTGAAGGAGTTGATCACCACCATGTAGAGGGGAACCAGAACCAGCAGAGAAAGCACAACACAGACGACCTGCTTGATGATGGTCTGAAGAATTCTCTTAGACTTTCCCATTTATTCTCCTGCCTCCTTTCCGCTCATAACCTTGACAATGATCACACCAATCACCGCGGTAACCGCCAGAAGAATGGTGTTCATGGCTGTGGACATTCCGTACTGGCCACTGCCGTACAACTGGAATACGTAAGTGGTCATGACCTCGGTCTTATGTCCGGGTCCGCCGTTTGTCAATACATAGATGATATCGAAGACCTTCAGACCGTAGGTGATGCCGAATACCAGATTGATCATGATCGGTCCACGCATCATCGGAAGTGTCACATAAGACAGCTTCTTCCAGAAACCGGCACCGTCAATCTCTGCCGCCTCATAAAGGGAATCATCAATCGTATTCAGCCCGGCCAGGAAGATCGTCATGACATAGCCGATACCTCTCCAGGCATCCACCGAAAAGATCGAATTCCACACCATATGAGGATCGGACAGCCACTTCTGCTTCAATACATCGAGCCCAAGAGTCGTGAATGTGCTGTTCAGAAGTCCGGTATTGTAAGAAAAGATCGAGCTGAAGATAATTCCAATGATTACGAAGGGAAGAATGGACGGCAGATAGAATACCGTCCGGTAGAACTTCTTGCCCTTCAGCCTGGAATTCAGAAGAATCGCAAGGAAAAAGGCGGGAATAATTTTCACCACATTGGAGATCAGCGTGAACCGGACCGTATTCCAGAAACCCGCCATGTAATTCTTATTGGATGTAAAAAGGTCGATATAATTCTGCAGACCGATAAAATGAAGTCCGTTCTTCGGCGTCATTCTCCCCCAGTCCGTGAAAGAATAGAATACGCCGAGAATACTTGGAAAAAGGAAAAACACCACATAAATAATCAGCGGCAGAATGACGAACCATCTCGGGTAAATCTTATTTTTATTCATAGTTGCCTCATACTAATTTCTGTCAGCGGCTGCTGCATTTGTTTTCATGCGCTGCGGCAAATCCGCTTTCCCACCATCCGGTTTTATATCCTCTAACGAAGGAGTGTCGCCTGCAGAGGCCCTCCTCAGGCCTCCGGGCGACACTTCATTGTAAACGCTCATACGATGCATTGTGCCACAAACTGTATAAGCCGCGGATTGCTCCGTGCCCCACACGCGGGACATCACTGCCTGCTCAGAGCGTTTTCCTGTTCTCCGTCTGTTTCCGCAGGATTACTTCCATGCGGAATCACCGGCTGTTTTCGCCGATTCTGCACGGTTCGCATCCATATTCTTCAGGACGTCATTAGCCTCCATAGAGCCCTGGCAGAAGGAAATCATATCCGCGCCGAAATCCATCCAATAATCGTTGGTGTACTTGGTGCCGTTCTGAAGTACAGTTACGCCCATCTTATTCGGGTCAACCGAACTCATGAATTCCTTTTCCTCAGGCAGCCAGTGCTGTTCGATATCTACGTTTACATCCAGGTTCGTATACTGCGGAGAATTGTCCAGAATCTCCTGCAGGCTCTCCGGTGTACATACAAACTGGAAGAACGCCTTTACAAGATCCTCATGCTCCGTTCCCTTATAGCCGAACATGGTCGGGCCGGCCGGATTGGTCGGATACCAGGTGTTATCGCCGAGCGGGATCAGGAACATTCCAAACTCATCCTTTGTGCCGGTATCATCCTTGATCTGCTGAATGAAGCTGGAGTTTGCCATTGCCATTGCTGTATTTCTGTCGCCGAACTCATTGCTCAGGTTTGTGGAATCGGTTCCTACCCAATCCTCTCCAAAGTAGCCGTCATCGGAAAGCTCCTTGAACTCATTCAGAACCTCAAGCATCTTCTTGTTGTCTGCAAAGGTTGCCTCGTTGTTGTTCAGCTTGTCATAAAGGTCCGGATCATCCTCGGTGTATACACCGCCGATCTGGAAGAACGCGAGCTGATGCTGCCATCCGTCCGCGCCGGGCATGAACCACGGTGTCTCGACACCAGAATCTTTGATTGTCTTCAGATCCTTTTTCAGCTCATCATAGGTTGTCGGCACCTCGTTAATGCCGAGCTCCTTGAACATGGTCTTGTTGTAAACCATGACATACTCCGGAGAATTATGCCAGATCTGCAGTCCGTAGAGCTTGCCGTCGCTGATACAGGATGCCTGACGGGTCTCCGGCATGACGTTCTGCCAGTCAGCTCCGGTAAAATCGATGCAGTACTCTTCCGGATTTCCAATGTTGGACTCAATGGCTCCAACCGGGTTCGACTGAATCCAGAAAATATCCGGGCAGGTGCCGTTCGCCAGATCCGACTGGAGAATATCCAGATACTGATCGGCCGGAATCGTCTGAAGATCTACGGTGACACCATAGGTATCCTCGAATCTCTGGATCGTCGCATCATAACGGTTGTCCATCCATCCGGCGGATACCAGAATGCTCAACGTCTGACCGTCAAACTGGCCATCATTCGGGATCTCCTTGACCACTACATTGTCGCCGGAAGCCGCGGAAGTCGATGATACTGCCGTTGTCTCCACCGACTCTGTCGCGGATGAAGAAGATGTCGCCGCCGCTTCCTCCGCCGATGAAGAAGCAGCTGCCGCCGTCGATGAAGAAGTCGACGCGTTTGCCGAAGAGGAACTTGTCGAGCTTCCGCAGCCCGCAAACAGCGACGCAGCCATAGCGCCGCACATCAACATAGAGATTACTTTTCTTTTCATACTTTTTCCTCCCTCTCATTGTTGAATAAACTGACGTTTCCACATAACATAATCATAACAAGACAATGCATCCAAAACCATGGATAAAACCTTTCTGCAGTTGAACAAAATTGTCCTGTTTGAACAATTTTCTTCTATTTATTTTCGATTCCATGGCAATAATCACGAATTCCCTGTTCGTAATGGCCCATGTACACATGTGATCCGCTACAATTCCGGGATGATTTTCTGCGTCTGCTCACGGATTTGTCAAGTCCATGTAAAACGTTTATAATATGATGGTAACTTATAAAAAATCTCACTCGAAAGGAAATTATCTGTTGAAAAATCACATCCGGCACAGAAAATCGGAACCGGAAAAAATCCCTCCTCTGTCGGCCTCGCAAGACCAGAAAACAGCAAGAAGGCCCCGGAAGCTGCAGACCAAGCTGTTTCTATATATCCTGCTTCCTCCACTCCTCGTTCTGACCTTCTTTGCGCTGTTTTTTCTCCGATACAACTCGAATATCCTGATCAGCCGAGAGCAGAATATGCTTCAGACGCTCAATTCAACCTTGATGAATGAGACAGAGAAGCAGCTCAAGGACATGGATATGGTATCCTCCAATATAAATTTCTATAACCGCAAGACCAAATTTATGCCTGCCGTTCTGGATTTCAGCGTGACCTCCGATGAAGGCCATGCCTTTCTGGATGTTGTGCAGATGTCGAACGGTCTCGATCTTGACGCAGACCAGGTAAATATCTACGACCTCTATGGGCATGTCATCGAATCCGGGACCATCACCAAAAATGATACCTATTCCGAAAACAATGAAAAATGGCTCGAGAAGGCGGTCCGGCTTCGCGGTTATAAATTCCTGAGCGCGCCCTATGAGACCCGGAAATACTCCGCCGGAGCTTCGAATTCAGCATGGTATCTGTCTCTGTACCGGGCCTCTCTCGACGGCCAGAACCGTGTCATAGGCGGAATTGAAACGGTCAAGAACTGCAAGGTTCTCTTTCATGACATCACAGCTTACCTGAGCAAAAGCTCCACGCAGGCGGATATTTTGATTTTTGATTCGGACGGGACTCTGATTTTTCCTTATGATACAACTGAAAATCATAAAGACATCAGTCAGACCTACTATCAGACTCTTTCCGGCACGAACGACAGCTACGGCATCGGAACCGATCCGGAATCCGGAATCAAATATCAGTACGCCCGGCAGACCTCGACCTACAGCGGCTGGACCTATGTGGCTCTTCAGCAAAACAACGCCATTCTGCGTCCAGTCTACCAGATGCTCCGAGTCCTGATCACGATCACCGGCCTGATGGTGCTGTTTTCCATTATCCTCTCCCTGTATCTGACTCACAACATGGTCAAGCCCATCAAGCATCTGAAGCACGTGATTCAACGGCTGCGTCTGGAAAATCTCGGAGAGGAAAAGCTCGACCATTATGACGCCTCCTATGAGGAGCTCGGTGAGCTGTACCGGGAATTCCAGAAGATGAGTGAATCCCTTCAGCAGTCCCTCGCCGAGCTCGAAATCGCACAGAAGCTCGAGCTGAAATCCCGCGTGATTGCGCTGCAGGTGCAGATGAACCCTCATTTTTATTACAATACTCTTTCCTGCATCAGCATATTGGCGGAAAACGGTCAGAACAAGGATGTCACAAAGCTCTGCCAGACGCTCTCCCGCATCATGCGGTATATCACCAATACCGGCATCACGATCGTTACTGTTGCCGATGAGATTCACTATATTGAAGAGTATATGTACTGCATGAAAGTACGCTATCAGGAGAGTCTGAATTATCACATTGATATTCTCCCCGAAATCATGGAGCAAAAAATTCCCAAGCTCATCATTCAGCCCCTTGTGGAGAACTCCATCAAGTACGGGACCAATTGTCTGCCGCCGTGGAAAATCACCATTACGAGCTTCCGGGACAAATCCATGTGGTATATCCGGGTCACCGATTCCGGAAACGGATTCGGGGAAGAGGTGCTCGATGAACTGAATGAGAAGATCGCCACGATCAACCGCGACCTGAACCACAATCTCACCGATCTCAAAATCGGCGGGCTCGGCATGATCAATGTATATATACGCTGGAAGCTCTACTGCGGAGACGATATTGTCTTTGACTTTGGAAACACAGAAGACGGCCATGCTTATGTGACAATCGGAAGAAAAACGCCGGGCGGCACAGGAAATATGACAATTCCAAAAGAGAAAGGTTTTATATTATGAAATACGGAGTTATTGTTGCGGAAGATGAAATACTGATCCAGCAGAACATCATAAAAAAAATTGAAAATTCAGGAACCGGCTTCACCGTCGTCGGAAAGGCCCAGACGGGCATTCAGGCACTGGAGCTGATCAATGCCTCTAATCCCTATCTGCTCGTGACCGACATTCGAATGCCGGTCATGGATGGTCTGGAGCTGATCGAGCAGGCCCGTGAAAATCACCCGGACCTTGATGTAATCGTCGTCAGCGGATATTCCGACTTTGAATACGCCAAGCGTGCCATACACCTTCAGGTGAAGGAATATCTGCTCAAGCCCGTGGATGAGGATCAGCTTCGGACGGTTTTATCCTCTCTCGCAAACAAATACCGGATGGAAGAACAGGAGCTCGAGAAGAGCTTCTCCTTCGAATTCTCATGCCACTCCTCCCGGGAAATTGCGGAGCTTCTGAAGAATTACCTCACGCGGGAATTTGACCACGACATCAATATGAATCTGATCGCCGAAAAGCTGAACTATAGTCCGAGCTACCTTTCCAAGGTATTTCTGCAGACCTATCACATGCCTCCGACAAAATACCTGATATCCCTTCGAATGCAGAAAGCCAAGAAGCTCATGGATCGAAATCCCGACTATCCCATTCATATAATCGGAGAAGCTGTAGGGTATGACGATCCGGGCTATTTCTCGCGGATCTTCAAGAAATATGAGGGCGTCAGCCCGCAGAAATACCGGGGCGGTTCCACAGCCGACACCCCGGAATAAGAACCCGGGTATCGGGCAGTGCTTCCATGGGTGCCGCGGAATGAAACATCACTGCATTGTTCCAGAGTCACCCTGGACGCCTCGGAATAATAAGTTTACATCGTGCCTCTGCCCGCAAAAACAAATGAAAAGCAGTGGCCGCCTTATCAAATATTCTCTGACAAGACGGCCACTACTGAAATGGTTCAATGCTATTCAATTTTCTACACTTTCTTTATTTAATTTTTTGTACAATCGGACTTATTTAATTTTTCTTTCTAAGGACCTGTTATAAATAATAATGATAAATGGATTTAATTATTTTTCGGTTTCTGAATTACAGCTTATAAAATATTGACTGCTGTCACATCTCTAATCAGTCACATATCTTATCAATTACTGCTATGAATCACATATCCCTCTTTCGTGATTCCTCTTAATTACAGGTATGCTCTCTGTTTCTCTTAAAACAGTGCTTTCAATAAATTCAAAGGAAAGAAACATAAGTACGATAATCTTTATCTGTTCCCTGCGTCGTCAGGATATTGAGCTGTAGATTCTCGCATAGAACTCACGCTCCTGCATTCTCTTCTCTCTATCCCGCTTAGAAAGTTCTGTGAATTCATCGGAATCTCTTCCTCGTTCCGGCCGGTGATATCTGCACGCCTGTCCGAAAATCCCTTCCGATGTTTTGGATATTTCTGTCGCGTCCATGTAATTTCTCGTCTTTACAGGGCTTCGTTTCTTTACACGAATCCTTTGGATGCTTCAGATTTTCCGTGGTATATACTCAATATGAATTGCAAGCTTCACATTACCTTTCATATCATGGGTTCCGGATTATACCAGGAACTCGGTTACTTTCTTCTCTCTTATAAAAGGTCTTCTCTGAGGGAACTGCTTATGCAATACCACTTTCATATTGAGGATGATGTGCCGGTGGAATTCCCATTGGACTGTCCTCCTTCTCTCGTATTTTAATTAAAGATCCGAACTTAACGTTTATCCGATATGATATCAAAGGCCGTTCCCTCTGTTCATGTAATCCTGAATCGGATCTGAATATCAGGACGGAGCTTTTATCGGATTAATTCTGTCGCCCGTTCTTTAATGTGATTAAAGGATAACACAGAGAATCCTATTTGTCAATGCATTTTTAATTTATTATTTACTTATTCTCTCTTTTTCTCATCTTATTTTATTATTTTTGCTTTTTATTCATTCATTTCATTATATTCTGACATATTTCAGTAAAACTCCAGTTTTCATGTTATTGACCAACAATGAGCTCTCTCACCACTAGGCAAGAACATTCACAACGACAACAACTATCGGCATGGAGAGGCACAAAGCAATCCGTGTGCGTGTCCGCGGAGCAACCCGAAGCTTATGTATATTTTGGACGACAAAAAACAAAAAGGTCAGAACCCACACAAAAATCAGGGTTCTGACCTCACATAGCATCGACCGAGTGTTTACTTGTGATTGCGATAATAATTAATCAGGCATCCGTCCAGGATAATCTCTCTCTCATCGTCCGTCAGCTGGCCCAGTCGGAGTTCAAATCCGGTTAACTCTTCATCTCCGACAACATATGCCGTGATGACATCCTCCCTGCTCTCAACTGCCTTCCGAATGTCCGGAACAAACAGATAATCTCCGTTTTTAAACGGAAGACTGCCTGCAGGAATCAGGAACGGAAGCATACCCCAGTTGATCAGATTCGAACGGTATCTCTTCGTCGCGTAATCATTGGCGATATTTGCCCAGCCCCCGAGAACCTTCTGACAGGAAGCTGCCTGCTCACGAGCGGATCCGTCACCCGGTTTTACGGCAAAGATCGTGGAGCCGACTCCCATATTCTGGTGGCAGACATCCGGGAACTTCGTATGGATCACCTTCATAACCGGCTTCAGCTCCGGGAGCGCATCTCCAGCGCAGCCTCCCTCTTCCAGTGCCTTCTGTGCCTTTTGAACCTGCTTTGCCCTTCCTACATACAGAGGATCTTTTCTGGAAAGAGCAAACTCGGCAAGTCTGAGCGGATTGGAACGATAGGAAGAAGTCTCTCCCGATGGAATCAGTTCATCGGTTGTCGTAACCGGATCATGGATCTCCGATACCACCTTGAGAATCAGGTTCTCCGGAAGCGCAGACATCTTCGGCCAGTCCTTGATGTTCGGACCGAACCTCACTTCCACGGTCGGATCCGCGACACCATGGCTGTCAAATACGCGATGCGCGTAGATATTCGAGTCAAAGTGGTAAATCTGATGACGGTATTCACCGGCAAATTCTGTCGCGGGTGTCAGGTATCCTTTATTAGCAGCGGTTGCCGCGATGGACCGCGCGTCCATCAGAGCGACACCGGCAACCTGTCCCTCCTGGACCTTAGAGCCCTCACGGTTCGGGAAATTACGTGTGGAATGACGAATCGAAAGATCTCCATTCGCAGGAGTATCTCCCGCGCCGAAACACGGACCACAGAACGCGGTCTTCACCACAGCTCCCGTTTCCATCAGATCCGCAATCACGCCGTTAGCCGCCAGCTCCTTGTAAATCGGTGCACTTGCCGGATAAATATCCAGCGTAAAATCATCACAGCCGATGTACTGCCCACGCAGAATATCAGCTGCCTGGCAGATATTTTCAAATCCGCCTCCGGCACATCCCGCAATAACTCCCTGATCCACAAGGAGCCTTCCATTGTGTACCTTGTTCCGGAGATTATAATCCACTTTTCCGTTGAATGCCACCTGTGCCCGCTTCTCTACATCGTCCAGGATATCCGGGAGATTCGCGTTGCATTCTTCGATTGTATAGACGTTGCTCGGGTGGAACGGCATTGCGATCATCGGTTTGATCTTATCCAGATCCACATAGATGCAACCGTCATAATAGGCCACCGGGCCCGGGTTCAGCTCGCTGTAATCCTCCGGACGTCCGTGCTCCGCATAGTAGTCCCGGATTGTATCATCTGTCGTCCAGATCGAAGACAGACAGGTGGTCTCTGTTGTCATAACATCAATGCCGATACGGAAATCCGCTGACAGTGAAGCAACGCCGGGTCCTACAAACTCCATAACCTTATTCTTGACATAACCCTTGTCAAATACTGCTCCGATGATTGCGAGCGCAACATCCTGTGGGCCTACCCCCAGCACCGGCGCTCCTGTCATATAGACTGCAACGACTCCCGGCATCGCAATGTCATAGGTCTTGTTCAGAAGCTGTTTCACCAGCTCCGGTCCGCCTTCGCCCATGGCCATGGTTCCGAGAGCGCCATATCGGGTGTGGGAATCTGATCCAAGGATCATTCTCCCAGCTCCGCTGAGCATCTCACGGGCAAACTGATGAATGACCGCCTGGTGCGGCGGAACATACATGCCCCCGTATCTCTTCGCGCAGGAAAGACCAAACATATGATCATCTTCGTTGATCGTTCCGCCAACCGCGCACAGAGAATTGTGGCAGTTCGTAAGCACGTAGGGAATCGGAAATTTCTCCAGTCCGGATGCCCGGGCAGTCTGAATGATTCCTACATATGTGATATCATGTGATGTAAGCTTATCAAATTTGATCTGAAGATTTTCCATGTTGCCCGAGACATTATGTGCCTTCAGGATATTGTATGCCATGGTCTCCTTCTTCGCCTCATCCGCCGGCACAGCTTTTCCGGTTTTCTGCTGAAGCTGTGCGGCAGCGTCCGGTCCATCCGGAATCACGGTTGTTCCGTTTACCAGATACACTCCGCCGTTCTGTAATTCAATCATACCTGATCATTCCTCCTGTTAATCACTCTGATGCCGCGCTGTTCTGCCAGCCCGACCTGTACAGTAACCGACATGATGTAGACAGCGTCACCTACTGTATCCAGCCAGCTGCTCCGCTGCTCCGCAACTCACGCAGCCCTTCAGGCGGCCGGCTTTGTCGGTATGCCGCGCCTTTCGCCCCACTGCTTTACACCTTGTGTGAACGGATATGGCTCACCGCCCGCGCATATTCGCACTTACGTGCCGCTTGCGTGTCACTTCGCTGCTTCACAATGCGGATTGCAAATTCAGTGTTTATCATATATTATTTAGAATAATTTCGCAAGACGGGAGGAAAATTCAAACATGCGTTTCTGGGGAAAAATGATACGAGACAATCATATCCTGATGGATGTGACAATAACAGATGATAGCGAAGAGACAAGGACTCACAAGGTTTTCCATACCCTGGAACAGATCTGCCATGAATGGGATCTGAGTGTGCCCATCTGGCTGGACTCCAACATACGGGAATTCAAGCGAACCAAAAAGGTACGCTTCACACAGGACAGCTTTGTCGGAGAAGAAATTTCCTTTGATTTTCTGGAGCTTCAGGTTCTGGACGAAGACTGAAAGAGCCGCAGGCCCCTGAAGGCCGCGGCTCCCTGCTCTGTCCCGGATTCTGCGGATTCCTCCGCAAGCTTATATATCAATCAAATAGTCATTCCGGACTGTACCGGTTCAGATTCTGCGGATTCCTCCGCAAGCTTACATATCGACCGAATGGTCATTCTGAACTGTTCTGGTTCAGATTCTGCGGATCATCCCGCGCACAAGGCGCACACAGTGTCTCACGCAGTCTTCGGTAAAGGTGTTGTCATCCGCTACAGCGCTTCCGTCGGCCTTATCGGAGATCACGCGGATGATCAGAAACGGAACCCCGTTTCTCCACGCAGTCTGGGCGATGGATGCCCCCTCCATCTCTGCGCAGTATCCATGAAAGTTCTCCGCGAGTCTTGTCTTCACCTCATGATCCGAAATGAACTGATCACCGCTGACTACCGTTCCGCGGAAGGTGTGAATCTCGGGGTTCACCTCCGCATTTACCTCTTCTGCCAGCCCGATCAGCTTCTCATCACCCGGAAAACGGTAGACGTCCATGCCGGGAACCTGTCCCGGCTGGTAGCCCCATACTGTTGCGTCCATGTCATGCTGCACGGCCTCGGAAGACAGAACAATGTCTCCGATATCAATTTTGTTCTGAAGGCTTCCCGCGATTCCTGTATTGATTATATAATCTACATGAAAATCATCCACCAGAATCTGTGTGCACATTGCGGCATTTACCTTTCCGACACCGCTCTGCACCACAACGGCAGGTTTTCCTTCAAGAACGCCGCGGTAAAACTTCATTCCTGCCTTTTCCCGGATGTCGGTCTCACTCATCAGGTTCTTCAGCTCTGCTACTTCCGATTCCATAGCTCCGATAATTCCAATTAAACTCATAAAATATTCTCCTGTTATATTGATTTGCCTCTCGGCACACTCATCTGTCCCATTTGTCACAGAGAGCATTGATCTGGTCCGTAAACTTCGCCAGATCCTTATTCGCGCCTCCCTCATTCCGGCGAATTACCGCCAGAAGTCTCTGACCCGCTCCAACAAGGCGCTCATAAACGGCGGCAGCCCTGCGGTGGGACGCCTTTCCGCATCCACCGGATTCCTTCGAAATTAGAACACCCGCGGGCGCTTCAACGATCTGCCCTGTGGCGAGATCGAATACCGTTCCGCTGAACGGCGCATAGGAATCATACCCGAGTTCCTTCCGCAGCCGCTCCGCAAAAATCTCTGTCACAGCATCTTCTCCATGACACACAAACACCTTTGCCGGTTTTTCCGTGAACGCGGAAGCCCATCTCATCAGTCCCTCGTTATCCGCATGGCCACTGATCCCGGGCAGGACCTGAATGTGTGCCCGTATCGCTATCTCCTCGCCGAACAGCCGGATACTCTCCGCCCCGTCAACAATAGCGCGGCCGGGGGTGCCCACAGCCTGGTAGCCCACGAACAGTACCGTGCACTCCGGTCTCCAGAGGTTATGCTTCAGGTGATGCTTCACACGTCCGGCATCACACATACCGCTGGCGGATATGATTACCTTCGGAGTCTCGTCAAAATTGATCGCCTTTGAGTCCGCTGCGGTAATTGACGTCTTCAGATTTGAGAAGGCTATCGGATTGATCCCCTGTTTGATCAGCCTTCCCGCTTCTTCATCATAGCATTCTGCGGGGTGTCTCTGGAAAACGGTTGTCGCCTCAATTGCGAGCGGACTGTCCAAATACACCGGAAAATCGCCATGTCCGCGCACCATCTGGTTTTCCTTGATCTGCCGGATAAAATAGAGCATCTCCTGCGTTCTGCCGACTGCGAAGGACGGAATCACCACATTGCCGCCCCGGTCAAAGGTCTTCTGGATCACGTCTGCGAGTGATGATACGTAATCCGGAACCGGACCGTGACTCCTGTCTCCATAGGTAGATTCCATGATAACATAGTCCGCCTCATGAATATACTGAGGGTCGCGGATGAGCGGCTGATTCAGATTCCCGATGTCTCCGGAAAAAACGAGCTTCCGGGTGATCTCTCCCTCCGTCAGCCACATTTCAATACTGGCAGAGCCGAGCAGATGTCCGGCATCGATAAACCGGATTTTGATCCCCTCTGCCGGACAGAGAATCTCATTATAAGGTTTTCCGACAAGCAGGTCAATCGCGCCGATGGCATCCTTCATCGTATATGGCGGCATATACGTTTCCTTCCCGGCCCGTTTTCCCTTCCGGTTTCTCCATTCAGCCTCGAATTCCTGAATATGCGCGCTGTCGCGGAGCATAATGTCGCAAAGATCCGCTGTTGCCTCCGTCGTGTATATCGGTCCCCGGAATCCTCTCGAATAAAGAACCGGAAGGTTGCCCGAGTGATCGATATGCGCGTGCGTCAAAAGCACAAAATCGAGCTCTGACGCCGGGATCGGAAGCGGTTTGTTCTCGTAGATATTTTTTCCCTGTTCCATCCCGCAATCAACAAGAAACCTTCTTCCGGCCGCCTCAAGATAATAACAGCTGCCGGTCACCTCATGTGCTGCCCCCAAAAATGTAAGTTTCATAAACAATCCCCCAATCCGCAGCTTATAGAACCAATAAGAAACCTGATGCGAATGCTGATTCAATTATAATCTACTGCCCACCGCATTTACAAGAGGATGTGAATACCTGTCAGCGGCGCAGAAGCTGTGAAGCTACAAAGTAACGCGGGACATTTATATACATTGTGATACCCTCTTGAGGGGCATGGTGATGATCTGCTCGTGACTTGTCTGAGCTGTTACGCGCGAACAGAGACAAATCGTTGCATACAGTAACTGGACCGATATGATGTCTGCGGAATAACAGGAGCGGTATGGCCTCCGCGGAATGGCAGGACCGGTATGATCGCCGGGAATTGATTTCTTTCATAAAATCAGCTAGAATGCTTCTGAAAGGAATACAATCTGTTCCGATATTACTCACAGCATCTATGGAGGCCAATTGATGAAGCACATCGTTCTCACAGGCGGCGGTACCGCCGGTCATGTAACTCCGAATATAGCCCTGATTCCAGGCCTGAAGGAACTGGGATACGAGATTTCCTACATCGGTTCCTACAACGGAATTGAAAAGAGCCTGATTGAGGCCGAGGGGATTCCCTATTACGGAATATCTACCGGAAAACTGCGCCGATACATCGATCCCAAGAATCTGTCGGATCCCTTTCGTGTGGTGAAGGGCATCTTTGAAGCAAGAAAACTGATGAAAAAAATTCGTCCGGACATTGTGTTTTCAAAAGGCGGTTTCGTAGCAGTCCCGGTCGTCCTCGCGGCGAAACACTGCAAGGTTCCGGTAATCATTCATGAATCGGACATGACCCCAGGTCTCGCAAATAAAATATGCATTCCCTATGCTTCCAAGGTCTGCTGCAATTTTCCGGAGACGCTCTCTAGCCTGCCTGAAGGCAAGGCTGTTGTTACCGGTACGCCGATCCGGAAAGAATTGAGAGAGGGCAGCGCAGAGCGCGGCTATTCCTTCACCGGTCTTTCCCACGATAAGCCGGTCATTCTCGTGATGGGCGGAAGCCTTGGATCCGTGAATGTAAACAACCATGTCCGCGAAGCTCTCCCGGAACTCCTGAAGCAATATCAGGTTGTGCATCTGTGCGGCAAGCGAAATCTCGACCACTCTCTGGATTATACTGATGGATACCGCCAGTATGAATATATCAAGGAAGAGCTGCCCGATCTTTTCGCTATGGCGGATCTGATCATCTCCCGCGCGGGAGCAAACGCAATCTGTGAAATCAGCACCCTTGCCATTCCGAATCTCCTCATTCCGCTTTCCGCGAACGCCAGCCGCGGCGACCAGATTCTGAATGCGCGTTCTTTTGAAAAGCAGGGATACAGCGAGGTAATCGAAGAGGAAAATCTGACCAAAGACACTCTCCTCTCCGCCGTACAGAAACTTCATGACAACAGGGATACCTATATCTCCGCAATGAAGAACAGCAAACATACCGATTCGATTCAGATGATCCTGAATCTCATCCGGGAATACACAAAATAGCCGAACAGACGACAGCCGGAAATATAAACTCCCCTCCCAAAACCCATGAAGGGACGAGTAAGCGATGGAAGATCGTATTGACGGCAGTCGGATATATAAACTTCCCTCCCAAAATCGCCCGCACGTCGAGGATAAGACAAGAGGGAAGTCGGGCCGGTGAGGGAACCACCGGACCGATAAAGAGAAGAAATCCCCTGATAGGGCGAGCCTGACACGGCCGGTATTATTTTTCCCGCCGTGTCAGGCTCTTTTTTCATTCATGTCTCAAAAGGTTCTGCCGGAAACAGTCTTCTGTCATGTTGTCTTTCGCTCAGAAGCAGTCTTCTGTCACGTCGCCTTTCGCTCAGAAGCAGTCATCCGCCACGTTTGTTTCTCTCGGGATCAGTCATGTTCCTTCATTCCAGATGAACGAAGCCTTACTTAAGATCCTTTGCCTTCTCCAGAATCTCCTTCTTAGCCTCGTCTGTCAGCGTTCCCGGCTTCCATGTAACACCGGCTCCGTCCCCGTTGTATCTCGGGATCAGGTGAATGTGAAAATGAAATACGGTCTGTCCGGCAGCTTCTCCGTTGTTCTGAACCACATTATAGCCATCACACGGAAGCGCCTTCATCATAAAGGTCACGATCTTCTTCGCGAGCACAGCCGCTCTGGATAAGAGATCCTCCGGAATCTCCGTAATATCAGCGTAATGCTTTTTCGGAAGAATAAGCGCATGTCCCTTCGTCGCCGGTCCGAGATCCAGAATCACCCGGAAATCATCATCTTCATAAATTGTCGCCGACGGAATCTCGCCTGCTGCGATTTTACAGAAAATACAATCATTCATGATATTGTCCTCCCTGTCTGTTTGCATGAATTCAATATACATCCCTGTATACCTGCTTCATTATACACTTTCCGGCGGCGGTTGAACAATCCCTGCCCTGTGATACGTAAAACACTGATCCGAAAAACGCAGCCGGTCGCCGTCTTGAAGCGGATATGCCTCTCCGGAAACGAGCAGCTCGCCGTTCCGGAAGGTTCCGTTTTTGGAGTTCAGGTCGATAATCCAGTAACCATTTTCCCGATACACAAACCTGGCATGTATTCTGCTCACGGTTGGCACATTCAGAATCAGATCCGCAGATTTTCTGCTCTTCCCCAGAATATGGTTCCTCTTCCACAGTTCAAGCCTGTCTGTCCGGACGTTTCCGCTCCCGCCTCCTGAATCCTGTTCCCGGCCTTCCGGCAGCAGAAGGGCCTGAGCCCTCCGTTCCTCTCTCTCCTGCTTTCCCGATGCCAGAAGTACGGTTTCCTTCCAGCCGTCCTCATCGTCAGCGACATGATCGGCACTCCTTTCAGATCTTCCGGTTGATAATCTGCCTGCCATTTCTACCGGTAATTTTCCGGAAATTGCATCCACCTCATTTGCATGGGAATCCTCCGACTGGTTCGCCTGCTCCTGCCTTTTCCCATCCGGGAAAAAATCACGCATGATTGCCGCTCCCTCTTCATCATTTTTCCCTTTTTCCCGTCTTCTGCGTGAAAACCAGTTTCGAATCCCTGCAAACAGACCTTCCCCGGAACTTTTTTCATCTTCCTCAAAAAATTCATCCAGGATTCTTTCCCGCTTTTCCCGTCGTTCTCTTTCTTCCTCTTCTGACACTCCCTTGCTCTCCGGCACCGGATCCGGCCGGCATTCCTCAATAAGTTTCTGAAACTCCCCGGCTGAAATGTTTCCCTCCGCCGCCTTCTGGTAAAAGGCATAGCCCATGATCACCGATTTCTTGTCCCCGTGATCCAGATGCGGAAGAATCATTTCTCCGAGTCTTTTCATCTGCTCGGAAAAAGGCTCTTCTTCATCCGGATAATATATAAAGTAGATCCGCGTTCTCTCCGCATTGAGAAAAATAAGCTCCGGACTCATCTGTATCCCGTTTTCATCCAGAAGAAATTCCTCAAGATTTCCGATTGCTGCCAGTACAGAGGAATACAGCTGTTCCAGAAGCTGTCCCGTGATCTTCTCGGTCTCCAGAATATCCTCCAGTGTCTGCATCGAGGTCACATCATAGAGGTACCTTGTGCTCGAATCAATTTCCTGAATGTGACAATCCAGAAAACCCGGTATATGATTCTCTGTCAGCATTCTGACCGTATAGCTGTGAACGTCCGGAGTCTTTCCGTCTGAAAGGATCCTGTAATTGTGATAAATATCCCGACTGCTCTCGATTTTCATCCTCTCGCCCCCTTTTCTGCGGATCATCCAGTAAACGTCCATACGATAAGTCGTGCCACAAACTGTATAAGCTGCGGATTACTCCGTGCTTCGCACTCCCGCAATCCACAGGTGCCACATTTATTCGTGTTTTATCTCCCGAGAGCTTTCCTTACGGTTCTGGAAGCCCTGAGCTCTTCGACCGGGGTTACCTTATCCACATCCGCGCTGACCGACAGATTGAAAATATCCTGAAACGCCGCGAAGGTTTGATTGGAGAAGGAGACCGACGTTCCTCCCCTTCTGCAGCTGACATCAACCGCCGGTCTCGAAGCCGGTATAACCTGCGCATCCATTCTCTCCTCCGCCTTTCTTGCCGCCACACTCTGCGCGTCGATATCCCGGTCATACCGGCTGTTCCCGGCAAGACACACCTCCGCTGCCGCCGCCAGATACCAGTTCCTGTTATGCACGTAGAAACACAGAACAATAAGCACCGCCGTCACCAGCACCGTCACCGGAACAATAACCGACGCCTCCACCGTCATGCTTCCCCGCGCGAACCATGCTGCCTTCTCACGCACGGCAGCATACTTCCGATTCTTCTTTCTGCTCACATTTTTCCTCCTCGTCACCTGACTGCTCCCGCAGGCAAGCTCTGGGGTTCTGATTGCCAGGTGCAGCTTGTAATTGTACATTCTTTGAACGCCTTGGACTTACAAGTGTGAATCTGTTTGGATCACCACCTTCATTACCATTCCTCCCTTGAATATCTGTCATTTAGGAAATCTCTTTCATTGACGGCCAAACCACACGGATCCGGAAAAAACGCCCGAAACAAGCAATATCATAAACGACAGCCATAGAAACGGGACAAACGGCAGCGTGACTTTCCCGTCCGAACGTGCCGCCTTCACAATAACTCCTGTCAGAAGCACTCCGATGATTGCAGGAATAAGAATCCTGCACACGGCAATCAGGTCGCTCCACGCTCCACATGCGAGAAGGACAATGCCATCTCCCCCGCCCACCCTTTCCTTTGTCAGAACGGCTGCCAGCAGAAAAAGAAGCCCCGGGAACAATGCAGTCAGATCGACGCCTTTACGCGCGATGATACCGGCCAGAAGCAGCAGAAGCGTAAAGCCTGGAAAAATCCGACGTGTTTTCAGATCCAGCAGACCATTTACCGTCAGAATCAGCAAGATCATTCCCACACTCCAGCACCTCATTCCGACTCTCCTCTGCCTTTTCCAATGCTTTTACACAGGCCCCGCTCTCCCGCTTTACGCTGCTTCTGCTCTGTCCTTTGCCGCACATCGACTGCAGATATGCATTCCTTCCGCCTCCGAAGCCGGCACAAGATGAACCTTTCTCGTAAGCCCGCTGCAACGCGAAGAATTGTGATAACACTCTCCCTCTCCGGTAATATAGACAAGACCGTGCATCCCTCCCCTGCCGACACATTTCTCACACGCGTGATACCGTCCCCCTCCGGCATTTCTCATCCCCGGAACCAGCGCCGCAGGCACTCGCCGTATCTGAAGCTCCAGATACGTACATTCCGAACGGGTGTGATAGACACTTCCGTATTCTGTCACATAAACGAGACGATTTTCCTCCTCGGAAGGAAGTCCGCTGTTCTCCTCGGGATCTCTTCCCGTCCATGCATGAACTCTCCCTCTTACAGCAACGCTTCTTCCCGGAATCGGAACCGGAAACCATTCCGGCTTGTAATAGACCGGCTCACACAGATCAATGACAGCCGGTCCCGCATAAGAACCGGTCAACCCCGTAACCGCCCCTGCTTTTTCGACCGCTTCCTGAAGATGAATCATCCTTTTCACATACATCCCGTAAATATCCATCATGCAGATCAGTGACGTCACGCAGAGAAAAAACAACGGAACCGACCATGCCGCTTCCACGGTCAGACTTCCCCGTCTCCACCTGTCCTTTTTTCTCTCTGTTTTTGCTTTTGTTTTCATTTTTATCCCCTGCCAAAAAAATCTATGCGGTTGCCTGAAAATCCGTGCTTCTGGGTGAAAGAATCCATCCGGTCAGCGAAACCTTCTGATCCACTCACACGAAGTGGAAAGCGGTGGACGAGCGCCGCGGCAGACCGGTGAAGTTGGTCACAGCGGCAGCTGCGAGAGTTGCGAAGCAACGGAGTAGCTGGTTTATACAGCTTGTGGCGCCCCTCTTGCGGGGCATGGTTGTTTTCTGTACGGAATCCGCCGGGCTGCCTCCCGAATACGTTCAGATCCGGAAATGCATTCGCAGAATTATCTCATGTCCTTTCTTATAGTATAGTAATCATTCTTTTGTCGTTTCGGGTGTGGGGATTTTGGACCCTCCCGCAAAGCGGGAGACACCCCGCCGGATTCCGTATGGTTTGCAGGCTGCATATCATACCCATAGCTTCTCTCCCCGGTATGGTTAGCAAGCTACCAAGCTACATATCATACCCGCAGCTTCTCTCCCCGGTATGGTTAGCAAGCTACATATCATACCCGTAACTTCTCTCCGCGGTATAGGTATTGGTACCGACGGAGGTTCCGATTTCGACATTCACGGCATCGATACAGTGATCCAGACGGAAGTTCTTCTTCCCCTCATGGGTTCGGATATTGAGTTCCGTCAGATCCATGATTCTCTCCGTCAGCTTTTCCGTTCCTTCGCCCAAAAGCAGAATTCTCAGATAGTCCCTGTATTCCAGACCGGTCAGAGAGGATTTTCTCTCATTTCCTGCCGCAGATGTGAATCTCCCGATATTTTCGATTGACAGCTGCCAGGATTCCGCCGTCTTTACGAGCGGTATTTTTCCGCCCTGAGTCAGAACCTGAAGATCCAGAACAGACTCTCCGTACGCCCACGCCACCCGGATCGCAAATGCCAGAACAGGCGCAAGCTCCGGGTTCAGAAGTCCTGCGCTGATTCCGGCTGCCAGCAGATCCGCCTGTGCTCTTTTATCCGGGTCTGTCATCAGAAAAATCATATTGGACGCCGCTCTTAGAACCTGCATCTTCGAAAGTACCAGTTTCAGATTGTCCCGGTCATTTCTCCTCCCGCCTATCGCGTACTCTGCCTGGTATAAAAGCGGCTTCTGCTGTTCTCCGTCTTGAAAGCACGGAAAGTCCTCGATCAGAAATTCCTGGATCAGAAGTTTTTCCATCGGTCCTTCCCATTTCGAAGGCGTCATCCCCATCCCCAGAGAATGTTCTCTGTCGCTCAGCAGTTCTCCTGCTCCAATGCTTTTCCGGGAAAGACCGGGTTCATTTTCTCCGAACACAAGCTTCAGCAGGCCTTTCCCCCGGAGGAGCTGGTAAGAAAGAAGTGGGTTCTCCCAGACCGGCACGACATTGCCGCCGAATCCCTCTGCGATTTCTTCCGCCGAGATTTCTTCCGATTCTTCCCCGCTCTGTTCGACCGAAGGCACCGGACGGCACAGCCCCTCGGCAACATCTCTGTCATAATACTCCTGCGCATTTTCCGTCCGGTACGTTCCGGCCTGCTTTTTCAGCCCGTCCGCCTTTTCTCCATCCTCATATATTCCCTCTGATATTTTTTTCAGCAGTTCCGCTCCGGCCTGGAGCTTCATCTGTTCACACACCTGCCTTCGAAAGGCGGTATTTTCCTGATCGGTCGCCAGGACATAACCCGTCACCGAGCAATTTTCTCTGTTCAGCCGGATGCTCAGCAGATTTCCTCCTCCCGTCAGGTTATTCTTCGTCGGATCCAGGACATACTCCGAGTACGTCTCCGTCTCCCGGAGCACCTCATCCAGACGGAGACCGGATGTCCCGTACCCTCCGTCCAGAAACAGCAGTCCATAATCCTCAAACAGCTCGCGGTCGTACTGCGCAAATACCGAATACAATCCCTGCTCCAGGGCACTGGCAGTCGCGGCTCTCGCCGCAGCCTGCCGCATGGACTTCAGTCCCGCAAAAATCAACCCCAGGAGAACCAACAGCAGCATGCTGACAAACAGTGTGATACTGCCCCGGCTCATCCTCTCTCTTCGGTTATCCGTTAACAATTTCCGCATCTTGCCCCTCATCGCTCTTCCTCCGGTTATCTGTTAGCAATTCCCCGCTCCGTATTGTTCTTTCTGCGTTTTTCCGCTAACAATCACCGCGTGCCGTCCATCATCGATCCCCCTCAGATCCCCTGACTTTTACTTGTAATCTTGCTCAGAATACTAGACACCAGACTTGTCAGCTGACTCTTGAAGATAATCACAAGTCCAATCAGCACCACAATGATCAGTATGATTTCCACCGTGCTGATTCCATCTTCTTCCATCAAAAAAGCCCTCAGCATCTTTCGCAGTTTTTTCATTTTGTCCTCCTTTTCTCAGAGATACTTTCCCCTGGCTTTGTTCATGTTCCCGTAGATACTTCTTCCATGCTTTGTGCACATTGGTGGCGTACCGCCTGCGGGGCATGGCGTTTTCCTGAATCTCATCCGGATTTCGTCAGAGCTGCATTGTCGCCGGAATGATGATGATAAGCAGTACAATTCCAAGCATGACAAACATCGGAAAGACCATGCGTATGGCAGCCCGGTCTCCCTCCGCTCTTGCGCGTCTTTTCCGGGTCTCAAATGCTTCCTGCACTTCTTTTTCAAGCATCCCTGACAGCTGGCTGCCTCCCTTTTTCTGGCTCTGGGCGAGAAGCAGAGCCAGCTTTCTGTACTCCGGTGTGCCGCATCTCTCTCCGAAGTGTGTCAGAGCGTCCTGCTCATACACCCCATTATTCATTTCCGCCACGGTTATGCCGACTTCTCGGTACTCCCTTCCAAGTCTCTCCATCGCCTTTCTCACGCTGAGGCCCGCTGCCGTAAGCAGCTGCAGCTTGCTTACCAGTTCCGGATACTGACTGGTGAGGAGCTTCCTTCGTTTCTGTTCTGCTTTCTCCTTTCTGTCCTTTCCCGCAAAAAAAGGAGCAATTCCAACCAGAAGAATGATCATGCAGAGATAAGCTCCCTTATGACTGATTTTCCTGTACCAGGTCAGCTTCTCTCCGTCCGCCCGCTCCGGAAGCAGGTATTCCTCCGACAGATCTCTTCCATTCTTTGCGGCTCTCTCATTCAGCGCTTCACTTTCCTTCTGAATTCTTTCCTGTACCGCCTCCTTTTCTCTTGAGGGATATACAGTCATCACCCTCTGATATTCTTCCTCTTTTCCGGACAGAGAAAGTTTTCCGGTTAATGTCACCTTATCTCCGACCTCCGGAATCTCCGGAGAGAGAACGCCCTCCCAGCTGACGAGATCCGGGCGGTCCGTAGACCACTCCACCGTCATCGACGGGTTCGTAAAGTTCTCCGGAAGTTCCAGGTTCCACTCAATCCGCCCGAAATCTGCATTCTTTCCCAGAATCCTCTCGTCCAGTGCCTGCATCTCCTTCCGGATCTCTGCTTCCGCTTCCCGAGACGAATAACTCTGTTGCGGTATCTCAATTGTGATTTCCTCTTTTTCGCCCCTTCCGGACGCGACGGCCAGCTCCACCTGTTCTCCCGCAGCTTCCCCCGATGTTCTCCTGACGGATTTCACCGTTTCCCAGTCTCCCTCCCGTATCTCCCGGAAGACCACCACTCCCGCAGCCGCGGTACTGATGATTAAAATCAGAAAAAAGACGCCGGATATTTTCTGATGACGGAAAAGCCAGATGACAGCCGCTGCTGTAGCTGCCGGAAGCACCATTTTTATCAATTCTGCCTCCTTTCCCACACCACATACTTATACAATGCTCCTGCCATTAGCTGACCTTATACAGTGTGTGACACAACTTATCGTACAAGGGTTTACTTCATGCTACCTGTATATTCCTCAATGCTCAGACCTCGATTTTGCACATCTTTCTTCCCGCCGCAAATGCTCCTGCATACAGGATCAGACAGAAGGTCATCAGAACGGCGCCTGCCGGATTTCCGTAGATTTTGTCTGAAAATCCTTCAAATGTCACCCGCATGTACAAAATAATCCCCGCCGGCATGAAGCTCATGATGCTCTGCTCATATCGTCTGGAAGCCGTAACCGTGTCAATTTCCTGCCGGGTATCGATCTTCTCGCAGATATTTCTCCACGTTGACTCCAGAATATGACTCATATCCCCGCCGGTCCGCTTTGCGATCACCAGAACCTCGCTGAAATTCATGATATCCTCCACTCCGCTCCGCGTTCCGAGTTCAAGGAACAGCTGCTCTACCGGCTTTCCGAACCGCATCTGCCCTGTAATATCCTTCAGTTCTGCTGCAAGCGGATCCCTCCTTCCATACAATTTTGTGAGATCAGATGCCGACATGCGGACACCATTTTCCAGAGAATAGCCGGCCAGAAGATTCGTATGAAGAGAAGACAGAAAATCCCGGAAGTGATAATTCAGCAGCCGCTGCCTTTCCTCCCGCTTCTGCTTCTTCTTCGCGAGAACATAGAAGACCATGACCGGAACAGCCACCGGGGCAGCAAAGAGGGAATGGTAGCACAGCCATACCACGCACACTCCCAGCAGCATTCCGATGAATCCGTACTTCAGAAGCTCCACAGGTGAAAACGTGTAAACCCGGTAGTCCGTCCTTCCTGTCCTGCGTATTCTTTTCGCCCCTCTTATTTCATAGGATCCGCCTGCCCTTCCCGCCCATGCGGTCTTTCTTTTTCTGCCTGGCCCTTCCGCCCCTTCGGTCTTTCTTTTTCTTCCTGCTCCTTCCGCCTCTACGGTCTTTCTCCAGCGTCCTTCCTTCTTTTCTCCTTCTCCAGAACGTTCTTTGAGAACTTTTCTGCCTGATGTTCCTCCTTTTCGATCTTCCTCACGGGAGGCTGCGCCTCCGCCAGAGCTTTTCCAGTTTTTCACGATTTCCAAGTTCATTGACCTTTCTCAGCACTCCTTCTCTGTCCCTTTCAAACAGGGTACGGATCTCCGGCTCCTCTCCCTTCATCCCGGAAAGCTCTGCGATTTCCCCGAGCTGCCGTTTCCCGTCCGCCTCTCTTGTCAGATGAATCATGATCTCAACTCCGGACACAATCTGTCTGCGGATCACGGGAACCGGAAGCTGCTCTCCCATCAGGACCATCATCTCGAGCCTCGATATCATATCCCTCACACTATTGGCGTGTGCTGTCCCCAGACTTCCGGAGTGCCCTGTGTTCAGGCACATCAGAAAATCCTCTGCCTCCGCTCCTCTCACCTCTCCGATGATGATCCGGCTCGGCCGCATTCTGAGAGCAGCTTTAATCAGATCCCGGATCGTTATGGCATGACCTCCCTCCAGGTTTGCGTCTCTCGCCTCCATCCGAACCAGATTCGGAATGCCCTGAAGCTGAAGTTCGGCGTTATCCTCGATCGTAATGATGCGCTCCTCCGATGGAATACAGGATGACAGCGCATTCAGAAATGTCGTCTTTCCTGTCGACGTTCCACCCCCGATAAGCATCGAATACCTCGCCTCCACAAGGTCCTTCAGAAAAACTGCCGCCTCTCTCGTCACACTTCCCCACCGGATCAAATGCTCAAGCGTCACAGCCTCCTCCGGAAAACGTCGTATCGTAAGAATCGGTCCGTCGAGCGCAATCGGATTCATGACCACATTCACCCGCGAACCATTATCATCCGGAAGCCTCGCGTCTACGATCGGTCTCTGTTCATTTACCACCCGGTTGCACCTGCCCACAATCTGCTGGATCACATCCTCCAGCCTCTCTCGCGAAGCAAAATGACGTTTCCAGGAATAGAGTCTCCCTCCCTTCTCATAAAAGATATGACGATACCCGTTCACCATAATCTCCGTGATCTCCGGATCATCCATCAGCTCCTGCAGGACATCCAGCTTGCGGACCGAATAGAAAAGCGATTTGTGCAGCTGTTCCTTCTCGGCCAGAGACATCGGGGAAGACGATGAATCATTCAGGATCAGATCATCAATAAGTTCCTGTATTTCCTCATCTTCCAGATCCGGATTTTCTTCCAGATGATCCATCAGGCCGGCCCGTATTCTCTCAAAGATATCCTCGTTCCGCACCGCTTTCCCTCCTCCGTCATCTCACTGAAATCCATGCATCCCCGTATGATCCTTCCCAGCCTCCCGGACAGCTGTCTCTCCAGGAAATCATCATTTCCGGGAGCAGAGTCCGGATCCGGAAGGATCACCTCCCGTATTTTTTCTCTGCCTGCACGCTCCTCCAGCTCGGCGGCAAACGCCTGGTTCCGCATTCTGGAAACAGGATCGTCATGCGCGATGACGTAGATCTCCTCACAGCCCTGCATCAGCTCGTCAAACCCGTTCATCTTCCAGTCCAGATCCAGAAGGATTCTGCGGTATGTACTGGTTCGCGTCAGCTCGCCAAGCATCCCCGTCCACTGATCCTCCGTCATCTCCCCGATATCCGACGCATCCCTCACTGGAAGCAGATAATCGAGAGAGCCGAATTTGCGCAGCATTGTACTCAGCTGATAAATCAGACCGCTTCTCCCGCGTCGGTAAAAATACATCAGATCGCTGAGCGTCCGCATACTCTCCCCCTTTTCGGGAATAAACTGCTCCATACCGGATCTGGGCTCCAGGTTCAGATACAGGCTCGGAAATCTTTCCGACAGAATCCGTCCGTATATCATGGAAAAAATCACCTTCTGCCCCGGATCCGACACGGAGCATATCCCCGTTCTAATACAGGACGGCTTTGCGATGACCTCCGGCTCCGTCGCGGCTTTCTCCGCTCCGTAGCAGTCCATGACTTCTCTGACTACACGGCTCTGGCTCTGATATTTGTAAATCTGCCGGCAATTCGCGGCTTCCGGGAATCCCTCCTCCGGAAGGCCGGAGCCGTCCTCTGCCAGAATCATCACCGTCCCGATATCCATCTGACGTATCTCATCATCGGCCGCCCTTTCTGAAATCAGCAGAATCTCAATATGATGTTCAAGCGTAAATTCTCTGAGCGTTTCTACCGAAGTAAAACTCCGGATCTCGAATGGAAGATTTTGCTTTTCCGTTAAATAGTTCATAAAGCGAACCGCGTATTCTCTCTCCGTGTCGCACACCGCAAGTACTTTTCGCATCAAATTCTCCTCCTTCCGGATTTTTTCTGACACAGACCGCCATGGCACGACCGCACGGCCCTGTCCATCCCTCCTCAGTACCATCCCGCCCATGGCACACCCTCACAGCTCTGTCCTTCTCTCCTCAGTCCCGCGCTCTATGGCACGGCCCCACGGCTCTGTCCTTCCTCAGTCCCGCGCTCTATGGCACGGCCCCACGGCTCTGTCCTGCCCTCCTCAGTACCATCCCGCAGCCCATGGAATCAGCGCGCCGAATATAAAAACTGCCAGATGCACCCGTTCTTCCGGTCGGCTGCTCTTCCAGTATGGTTCCAGACCTCCGGAACCCGAAAATGTATATACGTATCTCTTCATAGAATGGAATCGGTCAAAAATGGGGAATCGGTCCGAACCGGACGGTGAGAGGCACAAATGCAGAACGGCATACACGGCTGCCGGCAGAAATGTAAACAGAAGCAACAGGAGCATCTGGCCGGGCTTCATGAAAATCCCGGTCACCATCAGAAGCTTGATATCGCCTGCTCCGATCATCCGGAACAGATAAAAGGGGATCAGAAGCAGAAAAGGAATCAGCGCAGACAGGAATTCCGGATGCCACCGGCTTTCCCGGCAAAACAGGATCTGCCCTGTGAGACTGAGAAGAAGTCCGGTCAGAACCCATCTGTTCGGAATTTTCTCCTCCTTCAGGTCAGAAAGCGCGGCTCCCTCTGCCAGAACCAGTACAAGAAGACGTGTATTCATAGGCTTATTCTTTCATTCGAGCAGACGTGTATCTTTAGACTCATTCTTTCATTCAGGCAGACATATATCTTTATTCTTTCATTCGAGCAGACATGTTCATACAGGTCATAAATGTTTAGCGGGGAAATCCACAGGCTTGCCTGTGGGTATAAGTGAGTTGTCTGGGAATCTGTGTAGAAATGTGTGATGGATTTGATGGTTTAAGAATATAACGCGCCTGCACCTTTTTCAAGCCGGTAAAGTACGTCACTATCCACAAATAATTTTTCCGGATTTTGTAGGATTTACCCGGCGTCACTTTATGGTATAATGGTTTTCATTATTGGCCTTGCAGAACTTTTTGACACTTTGCCTGCAGGATATGCGTGTTTCCTGATTTTGACGACCGCCTGCAGGACGTCCGTATCCACAGGTAGCTGTCAACTACCCACGACCTAAAGGTCATGGGCTTGTAACTGCCCAGTCGTACTAACGACTTACGTCTCCGACCTTTAACCCCAATAGATACTGCTATCTAAAGTGGCGTTACATCATGGGGGTGGTTGACAGCACCCCTTGCAGCAAAGTTTACTCTGCTGCAACTGCATCAGGTACTTGACTATCAGCAAGATAGTTTATTCCCATACGATACAGATTCATAGCTCCAATACGGTCATCATTTGATTGATAGCCACAGTTCCTGCAAGCAAACAAATGTATCTTCTTGTTACGGTTAGCCTTTTCAGTATGTCCGCAGATAGGACAGCACTGACTTGTGTAACGAGGGTCAACTTTTATTACAGAAGATTGATTCTGTTTTGCTTTGTAAATTAATTTTTGTTCGAAGTCATAAAACGCCCACGATACAGAAACATAGCGATTTTTTGTTTTCACACGTTCTGTGGCATTACGAACACCTGTCAAATCTTCAAGTACGAAAAGAGTATGCTTTGGATTGGATTCAACGAGTGCCTTTGATACACAATGGTTCACATCCTGCATCCAACGGTTTTCTCGCTGACCGATAGCTTTCAGTCTTCTTCTTGCCGAAGGTGTCCGTCGCGTTTGGAGTTCTTTGCGAAGTTTGGAATAGCTAGCGCGTCTTTGCTTGATAGCTTTCCCGCTAACAAATCCAGACTTGTGATTACTGTCATAGGTTGCAACAACGAAGTTAATCCCTCTGTCAATGCCTACAACATTACAAATGTCAGAAATATTACTTTCTTCCACGTCATAAGTTACCGGTATGTAAAGATAATATTTGCCATGCCTGTTTATGAGCTTAGCAGTACCAAACTTATAAATTGTGGGGTCAAAATATTTAGACATGCCTTCAGTGAAATATGGCAATTTAACACGACCATTAAGCGTATTCACAGAAAAACAGTTTTTCGTTAAAGAATAATCTCTATTCCAGACCAAATCATACTGAGGTTTCTTGAAGGCTGGCCGTATCCACTCCTTTTGATTTTCAAGAATAGTTTTATATCTTGCAATGACCGTTTTCAAGACGGACTGAGCCATTTGAGATTTAAGGCCAAATTTTTCTCTTAAAGTAGAATACAAAACCTTATTAAGTGAAAACTGCTTTAAATCATGAGTTTGGAATACATAGTTTGAAACATAATTACAGGCATCACGATAAACAGACATAGTTTCATCAAGCAAAACCTTGTCTGTATCAGTGGCGACTATTTGAACTTTCGCTGTTATCGTCATCTGTTCCATAGATGTACTCCTTTTGTTGACATTTCACTAAATATAGTATAATCGCAGTTAGTGAAAGTCAATAACTATCAGAGGTAAACTATGAGAAATAGATATAATCGTCATAACAGACGAAAATACAGCCTAAAAGTACATATAGTTCTTGTAAATATCGTAAGCAACTATTAAAAGGTTCAATTGCTGACGATGTTAAGCAAAAGATTTTTGATATAGCCAATACTCGGGACTACGAAATAATTGCTATGGAAACAGACAAAGACCACATACATTTCTTAATAAGTTATGATACGACTGATAGGGTTTGCGACATTGTTAAGATTGTAAAGCAAGAAACAACATATTACCTATGGCAAAAGTATGGTTCGTTTCTGTCTCAACAGTATTGGAAGAAAAGGATACTTTGGTCAGATGGATACTTTGCTTGCAGTATTGGAGAAGTATCGTCAGCGACTATACAAAAGCATATTGAGAGTCAGGGTTGATGGCTAAAGATTTATAAGGCTCCTCCCACCACCTGAAGGTAGTGGGTTTCCGCCAATGATTGACGAAAGGATTTAATTTATGAAGAATCTGTTTCATCCGCATCCCGCAAAAAAAATATCGCTGAGCGGTAATGAGCTGAAAATCATCGCGTGCGTCAGCATGTTTCTGGACCATTTCGCGAAGGTCTTTCAGGCAGAGCTGGACTCTTCCCTGTATTTTGTCCTGGATAACATCATCGGCAGACTGGCCTTTCCTCTTTTCTGTCTCCTTCTGGCAGAGGGCTATTTCCACACCCGGAATCTTCGAAAATACATGATCCGCGTCGCGCTGCTCGCTCTCGTTTCGGAAATTCCCTTCAATCTTGCCATGTCGGGTCAGTTTTTCGATCCCCGCTGGCAGAACACCGTATTTACCCTTCTGCTGGGGCTTCTGATGTTCTGCTTTCTGGACACCATCCGGAGCAGATCCGACCCGGTCCGGCTTCCCGCCGTACTGCTTCAGATTCTGACCGTCTTCGCTTCTGCCGCTGCCGCATGGTTTCTGCGCACAGATTATGACGTCTTCGGAATCGGCGCTCTCGCCTGCTTCTACTATCTGAATGGACGGATTTTCAAAAGTCCCCTGACCGCAGATCTCTGGGCATGCTTCTGTCTGTTCCAGGAACCGGCAGCTTTTCTGTCACTCCTTCCGGTGGCAGCCTACAACCGCTCCAGGGGAAAGAGGAAAATGAAGTATTTCTTCTACTTCTTCTACCCGCTGCATCTGCTTCTGCTGGTCGTTCTGCATAAAGTGATCCGTGGCACCCATGCCCTGTAATTCTGCCCGCTGCAGCCCTCCGCAGATACGTCTCGTATTTCTGCGCGCAGCAGCTCTACGCAGATACACTTGTGAACCCGTGAACCTGTGCGGTACAGCCCGGGCAGACAGGACAACGCTCCTGCGGGAATGCAGCCCCGCCATACTGGACAACGCTCCTGCGGGAATGCAGCCCATTTGAAAAAAACAACGCCTTCAATAAAAGCAATATATATGAATACAGAAATAAGGAGGACAATAATTCACAATGACAGCTCAATCAGACCGGAACAGATCCGGAAAGAAGAAATCAAAGACAGGCTCCTTCAGCGGACAGCTGGGATTTGTAATGGCTGCCGCCGGAAGCGCGGTCGGTGTGGGAAATCTCTGGCGGTTCCCCTACCTTGCGGCCAAGGACGGCGGAGGACTTTTTCTCATCATCTACCTCTGCCTGGTTCTCACCTTCGGATTCACGCTTCTGACCTCCGATATCGCAATCGGCAGAAAAACAAGGAAAAGCTCTATTTACGCCTATGCCTCCATGCGGCCGCGCTGGAAATTCCTCGGAATCATCACATTCTTCGTACCCGTTCTCATCATGACCTATTATGCCGTAATCGGAGGCTGGATCAGCCGCTATATTGTCGTATATTTTACCGGAGCACAGAAGGCAGCTGCCGGCGACAGCTTCTTCACCTCCTTTATTACCTCACCGGTATCCCCGGTATTTTTTGCTCTGCTGTTCATGGCTGTGACCTCCATCATCGTCTATAAAGGTGTAGAGGGAGGAATTGAAATGGTCTCCAAGTGGATGATGCCGATTCTGCTGGTTCTCATTGTAGCGATTGCCATTTTTTCACTGACACTCCGCCACACGGATGAAAATGGCGTCACCAGAACCGGAATACAGGGACTTCTTGTCTACCTGACGCCGAATTTATCCGGTCTGACCTTGGGAAGATTTCTGCAGATCCTTCTGGATGCCATGAGCCAGCTGTTCTTCTCGCTCAGCGTCTCCATGGGGATTATGATCACCTACGGCTCCTATGTAAAGCCAGATGTGAATCTCAACCGTTCCGTCAATCAGATCGAGATCTTCGACACCGGTGTGGCTCTTCTCGCCGGTATGATGATTATCCCGTCCATTTACGTATTCTCCGGAACAGACGGCATGAGCGCGGGAACCAGCCTTATGTTCGTATCCCTCCCGAAGGTATTCTATGCGATGGGAGCCCCCGGCATATTCATCGGCGCCATGTTCTTTATCATGGCGGCCTTCGCCACCCTGACCTCATGCATTTCCGTTCTGGAGGCCATTGTTGCCAACTGCATGGAACTCTTTCACGCCTCAAGAAAAAAGGTCACCGTCATTCTGACCATCATCTATATGGCAGCTTCCGCTGTCATAGCGCTCGGATACAGCATCTTCTATGTGGAGGTCAGGCTTCCCAACGGTTCTGTCGGACAGCTGCTCGACATCATGGACTATATCAGCAACAGCTTCATGATGCCCTTTATCTCCCTGCTCTCCACCATTCTGATCGGATGGGTGGTCGGTCCGAAATGGATCATCGATGAAATGGAGTCCAGCGGAGACCGGTTCACCCGCAAAAAGCTGTATGTCATCATGATCAAATATGTCGCCCCGGTCATGATGTTCGTTCTGTTCCTGCAGTCCACCGGCCTGCTCAATGCCATTGCCTGAACGCAAACACTCGCGTAAAAAACGCAATAGCATGCTTCCCCGGCCTGAGCGCTCGGAGTATCTGCCCGCCTTCAAATTTCCCCGGCCTGAGCGGTCGAAGCGTCTGCCCGCCTTCAAATTTCCCCGGCCGGAACGGTCGGAGTATCCTGCCCACATTCAAATGAACACAGGAAAAGCGCACGCGTAAAAAACACTGCATACCCGCACAAGTCCGGCTGAATCCGGGCTTGTACAGGTATGCAGTGTTTTTCCTTCCAAATGACGCTGAAGAGGCCCCTATATCATCTGTTTATCTCTGTTTTTTCAGATACTCGAGCACCCGATCAAATTCATCCGGGTAGATACAGGTCGCCTCCCTGTTCTCCAGTACCATCTGCCGGCATTCCTCCAGATCCATCCAGCGCACGCTCTCCACCTCAGATTTCTGGAGCACGAGACGGCTCTCGTCGACCTGTCTCTTGTAGACAAAGAGATGCGCGAATTCGTGATCACGGAACATCCGGCCGTGAAATTCCTTCTCATAGCTTCCCTCATGGACACCCAGATACTCAAGATCCCCGGCACCGGCATGAATTCCAAGTTCCTCCCCTAATTCCCGCAGCGCCGACTCCAGCGGCTCGTCGCCGGCATCGATATGCCCGGCCGAGGAGATATCCAGACAGCCCGGATTCGAATCCTTGTCTGCGCTCCGCTTCTGCAGCAGGACCTCCATGCCCGACGGGCTGCCTTCCGACGGCCGCACAATCCAGATATGGACCGTTCCGTGAGGATCTCCCTCCCGATGCACTACATTCCTTTCCTGCACAATTCCGCTTCTGGTCCCGTCCTCCTTCAGCACATCAAACAGCTCCATCGGACGGCCGTTCAAGACCGCAGTCACCAGTCTGTCTTTCCCGTCATATACCAGCTTCAGGGAAAAAAACGGCACGTTCTCGTCGATGAGCCGGAAGAAAATCTTGTCTCCGGCCCAGAGATTCAGCTTCCACACCTCTTCGATGTCGATCCACGCAAGCTCGCCCTCGTCACATTCTGCCGGCTCGCCGCTGTATCCATCCGCGGTAAACAGAGACATATATTCATAATCCCCTTTTCCGGAGTCAAATGTCACGATCCCCCGGTACTGCCAGGATGTCAGTGTGTAGCCCGTTTCCTCGCGCACCTCACGGATCACGCACTCCTCCGGACTCTCTCCCAGCTTGAAATGGCCGCCGACTCCGATCCACTTGTCTCTGTTGACGTCATGCTTCTTCACGGTCCGGTGCAGCATGAGATATTTCCCGTCCCTTTTCAGATAGCATAGCGTACTCATATTTTTCAGGTCGTTTTTCTGTTTTTCCTTTACAAGATCCATCGTTCGTCTTCTCCTGCCATACATCACTCACGGCTTTCCCGGCCGGATATATGTTCCGGCCCGCTCCAGCCCTGTACCGGTTCCGCTTTCCCGGCCGGATGTCCGTTCCGGCCCACTCCAGCCCTGTACCAGCTCCAGCTTTCCCGGCCGGATACACCTCCGTCTTCTCCGCCCTTATACCAGCTCCGGCTTTCCCGGCCGGATATTTTTCCGTCTCCTGCCATGCCTGCGCAAATCACAGTCACGCCCCTGCGCACCTGCCTGTGACTATATATCCGCTTCCTCAGCCCGGTATCCCGTCCCCGTCATAATCGGTCTGTCCCCGGTAACCCACCGAATAGCCTGAAAGAACATCGTAGGTATAGGCAGTGCCGTTCGCAATCGGCGCAAGCTTTGAGATATAATCCGCCGTTCCACTGGCATGCCCGGTACCATCGTCCCGCACATGCACAGAAGATGAGAGGAAGGTCGCGTATCCGTCCGGCGTGTAATATGTGTACTCGCTGCCGGGCGTATAATTGCTGATCTGCTCTGTCGTCAGATTGAACATAAAATGACGGATCCGGTTCCAGTACGCGGCATCATTCAATGCCGCGTCAATGATCGGCCCGCCGGACGCGTACTGCTGCGGGTCCGAGTCCTGGTCGTCCCATGTCGGATCCACCTCATACCATTCACCGTCCAGCTGAACCAGATTCCACGAATGTGCCTCCATGGAATCCGGATCTGAGCCCGCATATCCCCCGACTCTCGTACATGTAATTCCCGCCTGCTGCAGAAGATACTCATAAGCATAAGAATACCCGTCGCAGACGCAGGTATTTGCCTGGTTTCTGCTGTTGGCGACCAGTGCACCGTATGCGGTATACCCGTAATCAAAGGCACCGTCCGGTGAGTAGGACGCAGCCAGATCCTTGTCATAGGTCACGGTATCAATCAGCTTGTCATGGATCTGCAGCGCAATCTCCGGCTGTGAACGCGTCAGATCTATGTCCGCCATAAAATTGCTCACCGCCTGATTGAAGGCTGTCATCTGGTTCTGATAATCATCATACGTCCTGCTCAGCCGGATCATAACATCATACGTCCCGCCTGTGCTCAGGCTGTTGTAATAATACTGGAAATTTCCGCTGCTCTGCCGGAACCAGAACAGCTCCGGATGATCGTAAATCAGCGCCTCGTATGCAATCGTCAGTTCCCTGCCAAATGCATCAGATGACGGATCCTCACTGACCGTCACCTTTTTGTGATAATCCGTAGATGTCGGGTCTCTCGTCACCGCCAGAAGCGCATTGTATATTCCCTGTTCCTCCGCGGAAAGCTGCGTGTAGTAGTAAAAAACCGGGGCATTATTCACAAAAAGTGAATCGCCCTCCGGCAGTTTGTCCTTATAATCCCCGGTCACTCCATCCAGAAACGAAGAAATGTCCGAGATAATCGACTGCCCGGAACTCGATGTGGACTGCTTTCCGGAACCGCTTCCCGCATCCGAACCCGATCCTGAAGGATCACCCGTTTCGCCGCTTCCTCCGGAAACAGAGTCCGCAGCTGACGAGGAAGTATCCTCAAGATCTTTATTCACATTAAAAAAATTCCGGAACATATCCGGAAGCTCTGAGACATGAAAGTCTCCGGAGCCGCAGCCCGCAAGCAGGGCCCCGCACATAAGCACAGTCAGAACGAAAAGTCCTGTCCTCTTTTTTCCTATCATCATATCCGTCTCCCTGATGAATGGTAAAACCGGTTCGTCCGGTTCACACCACTGCCATCGCATACTCTGAGGCCCGTGGTTTTTTATGAAGAGAATTATATCATGTTCCCTTCAGATATGCTAAAATATCAACGAAATCTAACCGCCGTCCCGCACGCGCTTATCTGCTGACGGAGCACGGCAAAAAAATCTGAACTATCTGCATCTGCTTTGCCGCCGGCATTCCTTTTCCAGAATCCGGTTTCGCAAAGCCATCGAAAGGAGCTAATGAATTATGGGAAATGTTTCACCATCCGCATGCATGGAAGTAAAAGACGGAACACATGTTGCAAAAGTAGTCCTGATGCCAGGCGATCCTCTCCGCGCAAAATATGTGGCGGAAACCTATCTTCAGAACCCGGTCCTGTTCAATGATGTCCGCGGAATGCTCGGATACACCGGGATCTACGACGGTGTCGAGGTATCCGTCATGGGAAGCGGCATGGGAATTCCCTCCATCACCCTTTATTCCCATGAATTGTTCACCTTCTATGGCGTCGAAGGAATCATCCGAATCGGTTCCGCAGGCGGCGTCGGAGACGATGTCAATGTACGTGACGTTGTCGTTGCAATGAGCGCCTCCACAAACTCCGCCGCTCCGTCCCGCTACGGACTGCCCGGCACGATCGCTCCGACCGCAGACTGGGGCATGCTCCGCGACGCGGTACGAATCGCAGATGAAATGGGTGTGCGCACCTCCGTCGGAAGCGTCTATTCCTCCGATTTCTTCTACTATCCCGATCCTGCCGTTGCGGAAAAGGAAAAAGAGGCAGGGCTTCTTGCCGTAGAAATGGAAAGCGCCGGTCTCTATACAGAGGCCATGTACGCTCACAAAAAGGCACTGGCCCTCTTTACCATTTCCGATCACCTCTTCAAGCCGGAGCATCTCTCCCCGGAAGAGATCAAGACCTCCTTCCATGAAATGATGGAAATCGCCCTGAAGACCGCTGCCGATACCGTGAGAAAGCTCGGCTGATTCTGCTGCACGGCGACCCGCTGCTCCGCCCATCCGGAACGACGGATCGCCGCGCGGCGTTTTATATTTTTGACATCCTTCACACGAATCCAGATTATTCGATGTCCGCATCCAGAAGCTGCCGGTAAATCTTCATTTCTTCCTCTGTCCTCAGACTGGAATCCAGAACGACTCTTCCCGGCTCTTCTCCTTTATTCAGCAGACCATGCCGCGAAAGCTGGCGGTGCAGTTCCCTTGCGGTTCCTCTGCCCCCGTCGTAGAGCGGCACATCTCCCATGACGCTGTGAATCTGCTTCTTCAGAAACGGATAGTGCGTGCATCCCAGTACAATTCCGTCAACCTGTCCCCGATAAGGCCCGATCATCCTCTCAAGCATCTGTGTAACGTCCGCCGCATCCAGATTTCCCTTTTCCACCCGGTCGGCAAGACCCGCGCAGGAAACCGGGATGAATTCCGCCTCCCCGGCAAGTCTTCCCGAAAGCTCATGGTATTTCTCCAGCCTCAGTGTGACCGGTGTCGCCATCACGAGAATCCTCCCGTGATGCTCCTCTCTGGCGGCCGGCTTCAGCGCAGGTTCGATTCCGATCACCGGCATTGTCTTTTCGTACTTCTCCCGGATCAGCCTTACCGCCGCACTGGTTGCGGTGTTGCAGGCGACGACAATCGCCTTGCATCCCTCATTCACCATGCGATCCACGATCGCCATGGAAAGCTCCTGTACCTTCTCTACCGTCTTCTCGCCATAAGGCGCATTCGCCGAATCCCCAAAATAATAAAAATTCTCGTTCGGGAGCTCGCGGATCATTTCCCTCAAAACGCTGATTCCTCCGACTCCGGAATCAAACACGCCTACATAACCCCTGTATTTTTTCTCATCTGTACTCATGTTCCCGCCTGTCCTGATTCAGTCTATCGGAATTACATCCGGTTTCCAACGTGATCTCCGCCGTACAATGCCAAAGCAGCCCTTCATGCCCCGCAATCGGGTCAGCATTTAATCTATAAAGCCAGCTGCTCCGTTGTTTTCGCACCTCTCGCAGCTGCCACATCTGACCGACTTCATCGGTCTGCCGCGGCGTTCTCCGCGCACAGCCCCTTCACAGCCGAACGCATACCACTGTTCCTGTCATTCAAAAAGTGCCGCGCCACATGTGCACGACACCTCTATCTTACCAAATGTTTCGGATTTCTTCAATTGTACGCAAGGACCTCATACGCGGACCTTCTTTGCCCTGGCCTTCGGACGGACGGCATCCGCCGGAATCCTTTCTTCACTCTCCGGATCCATCCCGCCCTGAAGAATTTCTTCACTCTCCGGGTGTGGACTGCTCTGAAGAAGTTCTTCTCTCTCGGGATCCGGCTCACCCTGAAGAAGTGTGCTGAAATTGATCTCCTTCAGCGCGGTATCCGACAGATTCAGGCAGCTGCTTCCCATCCGGTCAAGATCGTGCAGAAGCGCGTTGAAGCTCACCGTCATCTTCGCATCGCACTTTCCCTTTGCGACCCGCTTCACGTGATCCTTCCGCATCCCTTCATCGATGTCCATGACCATCTCCCGTTCCTTCTTCAGACTGTCCGTCTCAATTTTCCCGGGATCCGCCATGAGGACAAGTGTTTCCTCAAACATCCTGCGAATCAGTTCCATGGATTTCCGAAGCTCCTTCATCGCATCCTTGGAGTATTTCAGTTTCATATTCTTCGCTCCCGCGATGTTTTCAATGATACTCCGGCACAGATCCGCAATCCGGTCGATTTCACTCTGAATCAGAAGAACACCTGTCGCCATGGATGCCTGGTCCTCCGTGATGGCACCGAACGAAAAAACAGCGGCCAGATATTCGTTGATCTTTTCTGACAGCTCATGTACCCCCGCAGCCTCCGCACGGATTGTCCCAAGTACGGCATCACTGTCCTTCTGTGTGATCTCCTCCGCCTTTCCGAACATCCGCTGGACGATATGCGCGGAATGAAGTGTCTCCTGCGCCACAAGATGGAGCGCGGCAACCGGCTGCCGGATCAGCTTGTCATCCAGATATTTGGGCTCGCCGAGTGGAACCACCCGCTCCTTCTTTCCCGGGAGAAGCTTCATGACGATCCTGACCATCAGCCACAGAAGAGGCGTCCAGATCAGAGTCATGATGATATTGAAACCGGTATGGGCATTGGCAATCTGTCTGGAAATGACATCTACCTCATTGCCCTTCGGAGAGATCATCGTGATCAGATTCGCGTAGGGCTTTACAAACCAGATGAACAGCAGACTGCCGCTCACATTAAAGATACAGTGCGCCAGCGCCGTCCGCTTTGCGTCGATGCTCTGGCCGATACTTGCCAAAATGGCTGTGATCGTCGTTCCGATATTATCGCCCAGGAGAACCGGTATCGCTCCCGCAAGGCCGATGATGCTTGTGATCCCGTCTGCGGCAGGCTGAGACGCAAAATTCTGAAGAACCGCAATGGTAGCGCTGGAGCTCTGCACTACAAGAGTCATCATCAGACCTGTCAGAACACCCAGCACCGGAATATGAGCGACCTTCCCAATCAGGTTAATAAAGAAGGGACTGGAAGCCAGAGGTTTCATCACGCTGCCCATGATCTCGATTCCCTCAAACAGAAGCCCGAAAGCCAGGATGGTATTTCCGATGTATTTGATCTTCTGCTTCTTCGCGGTAAATCCGATGATAAAACCGATGAAAATGATGATAAAGATATAATCACTCAGCTTGAACGCTATGATCTGAGCCGTCATGGTCGTTCCGATATTCGCTCCGAAGATGATCGAAATCGCCTGCGGAAGAGTCATCAGGCCTGCGCTCACGAACCCGATCGCCATGACCGTCGTCGCACTGGAGCTCTGCAAAACCGCTGTAACCAGTGCTCCTGAAATCACTCCCAGCACCGGATTTCTGGTGAGCATCCCCAGCACCGTGCGCATCTTCTCTCCGGCCGCTTTCTGCAGACTGTCGCTCATCATGTTCATGCCGAACAGGAAAATCGCGAGTCCTCCCAGCAGACCAAATACTATCTGTACCTTCTCATTCATAACCTACCTCCGGGATCTGTAACGCTCCATTAACATATAGATTAAGCGTACAAAAGATAACCCGGAGAAACTATCTGTTTAATATAAAGTCTGTGTTAATGCTATGTTAATTGTTGTCGGAGCATTAACAAACGATATGTAAAAGGGCCGCCCCTTTCTTTTAAATTTTAGTTCAAAACTAAAATAACAAAAGCAATCTTCTAAACTCCCTTTAAAACATCGTCTATCACAGATTTTGCAAAATCATAGTCATTTTTTTTCACATAAACATAGTACATAATTTTTTGGTTCGGATTTTCACCAAAGTTGCCCAGCAATCCAGAACCTCTGTTAGACCTTCCAAAATCGCTACTTTTTATCTCATATCTAATCTTAGCACTATTAAGCTTTCTGGTAATATTTTGCAATTCTATCGTATCATATGTTAAAAATAGTTCTCTTTTCCCAAACATACAATCACCTTAAAATTAAGCTATCGCAGAAAGGAAGCGATTCATTCCAAAAGTTAACAGATACTCCCGCAGTATATGCTGCATGCATATATTGCAAAATTTTACACAGTCTGTCAGTTGAATTTGAATACCGCGGCTCCGTAAGCCGGAAGCTCGTAGGCGATGTGAAGCTTCTGCCCGTCGCATTCGCCCTCCTCGGCCTTGTATTTGAGCGGAACCTTGTGATCCCCTCCGTACTTCTCGCATTTGCTGTCGAGAATCAGCGTGTAATTCCCGGCCTTCGGCACGCCGCACATATAGTCCGCGCGCTCCACCGGCGTGAAATTGATGACAAAGAGAAGATTGTTTCTCTTCGTCGGCGACCATCTCACAAAGCTGAAGATGCTCCGGTCGCAGTCGTCCGCGTTCATCCATTCAAATCCCTCATAGCCCTTGTCATTTGCGTAAAGGGCAGGATATTTCCGGTACATGTTCAGCAGGTCACGCACATATGCCTGCAGATGCTCGTTCTTCTTGTCCTCCAGAAGGAACCAGTCCAGCTCCCTCTCCTCGCTCCACTCTCTGTACTGTCCGAAATCCTGACCCATGAACAGCAGCTTTTTGCCCGGATGGCCGAACATGAAGGTATAACCGACCTTGAGATTCTGGAACTTCTCGTCGTCCTGTCCCGGCATCTTGTTGATCATCGAGCATTTCAGATGAACCACTTCATCGTGTGAGAGAACCAGTATATATCTTTCGCTGAACGCATAGGTCATCGCGAAGGTCATCTTGTTGTGGTTGAACTTGCGGAAATACGGATCCAGCTTCATGTACTCAAGAAAATCATGCATCCAGCCCATGTTCCACTTGTAGGTAAACCCGAGGCCGCCGTCCTCCACCTTTCCGGTCACCTTCGGCCACGCGGTTGATTCCTCGGCAATCATCATGACGCCCGGATTCCGACCGGGCACAAGCGTGTTCAGATGTTTGAAAAATTCAATCGCCTCGAGGTTCTTGTTGTCCCCGTATTTATTGGCGATCCACTCTCCGTCCTTTCTGCCGTAGTCCAGGTACAGCATAGAGGCAACCGCGTCCACCCTCAGGCCGTCCACATGGAACTCCTCCACCCAGTAAAGCGCATTCGCAAGCAGGAAATTCTTCACCTCCGGACGGCCGTAGTTAAAGATCTTGGTGCCCCAGTCCGGATGCTCTCCCTGTCTCGGGTCCGCATGCTCGTATACGGCATCGCCGTCAAAATTCGCGAGTCCCTCGGCGTTTTTCGGGAAATGCGCGGGTACCCAGTCCAGAATTACACCGATCTTGTTGCGGTGAAGATAATCCACCAGATACTTGAAATCAGCCGGCGCCCCGTAGCGGGAAGTCGGTGCGTAATATCCTGTCACCTGGTATCCCCAGGACTGATCGAGCGGATGCTCGGCTATGCCCATAAGCTCGACGTGGGTATATCCCATGTCCTTCACATACTCGACGATCCGCTTCGCGAATTCCCGGTAGGTATAAAACCCTTCCGGATTTTCCTCACTGTATGGATGCTTCATCCAGGACCCGGGATGCACCTCGTAGATCGACAGCGCAGCCGTTTCCGGCACAAGGTTCTGCCTGTTGCGGATCCATGCCGCATCACCCCACCGATAGCTCAAATCCGCTATTCTCGAAGCCGTTCCCGGACGAAGCTCCGCCCAGTTCCCGTACGGATCCGCTTTGTACAGCTTCTGATTGTTCTTCGAGATGATCAGATATTTGTAGAGCTGACCCACTGCCGCTCCCGGGATAAAGATCTCCCAGATTCCCTGATCTTCGATCTTCTTCATGGGATTCGCATTCTCATCCCAGCTGTTAAACTCTCCGATCACATACGCCGCGACCGCATTCGGCGCCCATAATGTGAACCACGTTCCGTTCTCGCCATTCAGACGCGCTGTGTGCGCGCCCATCTTCTTGTACAGATCATAGTGAGTCGCCTGACCGAACAGATAAGAATCCAGATCAGAAAAAATATGCGGGTCCTGTTTAACCTTGTTTTCCGAAGACTCTTCTGTTTTTTCGGATTTCCCGGAAATCTCCGGTTCATCCACAATCTTTCCCGACTGTGCCTTCGCCACCGATCTTTTCACATTTTTCTTCACTGAATTTACGGTAGCAGCCGCATTTTTGCCTGCCTTTTCCGTTGCATCCTTCATCGCCCTCGACGCGATATCCGATGCCTCCTTCGCTGCCCTGGCAGCCTTTCCGGAAGCCTCTTTCACTGCGGCCGTCGCCCTCTCCACGGTCTCGCTTTTCTTTTCTTCCCCGATGCTTTTTCTTGCCATATCCCTCTCCTTTATACGGATGCTATTTTCTATGGAATTGCTGTCTCTATTCTCTATAAAAAATGTCCTCTCGTCCCTTTAACCGCTTCGCGTCTCTTCGTGCTTTTCCTTGTTGCCTTCGAAATCGCATACAGTCTCTTTCACACGCTTCGCGCGTGTCGATCCTGTATGCGTTTTCGAAGAGCTTATACAGTCATAATATCACAAAAAGATTTGGATTCGTATAGAAAAATATGGAAAATTACACAAATGAGGGCCCGATTTTCTTCCGTCATCTTTCTAATCCGCCCTATTGCATCCGATACATTTTATAATGCCTCCGATAATCCCAATTGCAATATTTCAGGCTGTCAGGTCAGGCTTACTGCAGCCGGTACATTCTGCAGGCATTCTCCCAGGTTGTCTGCTCGACTTCCTCCGCTGATATCCCCTTCAGCTCCGCGATCGCACGCACCACATACCGGAGATTCCGGGAACTGTTCCTGCTTCCCCGGTTCGGCTCCGGCGCAAGATACGGGCAGTCAGTCTCCAGAACGAGATGTGACAGAGGAACTGCCTGCACCGTTTCCTTCAGACGTCTGGCATTTTTGAATGTGACCACACCCCCGATTCCCAGATACATCCCCATCTCTGTATATTCCAGCGCCTGTTCGCCAGAATACGCATAGCAGTGAATCACACCGCCGATCTCTCCCAGGTTCTCCTCCCGGGCAATATTCATCGTATCCTGTGCAGCGTCTCTGCTGTGAATGATTACCGGAAGCCTGTGACTTCTCGCCAGTTCCAGCTGCCTTCTGAACCAGTAGATCTGCTCCTCCCGGTTATCCTTGTTCCAGTGATAATCCAGTCCGATCTCTCCCACAGCCACGCACTTCGGAAAACGCAGATATTCTTCCAGTTCTTTTACCCGTTCCTCATTCAGCTCCCCGACGTTGTCCGGGTGCAGACCAAATGCGGCAAAGGCATCTGTATAACTCTCCGCTATCCTTCGCGTTTTTTCCAGACTGGCCCAGTCGGAAGCTACGTTGACGAACCGTCCCACATGATAATCCGGAAGGGTCCGGATCATCTCATCTCTGTCCTCATCAAAAGCTTCATCCTCGTAATGCGCATGTGTATCAAATATCATTCTTCATCACCTCACAGGGTAAAATTCCATGCCGTAAACATCAGCACATACTGCTGAAACGGTTTGTCGTGAGCTATGCGCTCGTACAGCCACCCTTAACGTTTTGTCCCGGCCACGCGTATCTGCAGCCGCCCTTATCCGTTTTGTCCCGGGCAACGCGTTCCTGCAGCCGCCCTTATCCGTTTTGTCCCGGGCCACACGTTCGCACAGCCCCTTATATGGCAGAAGACTGCAACACACCTGCTGCAGTCTTCCGTATAACCCAGCCGCTATATAACGGCATTTTCTCTAAAAAATTTTATTTATGAAATCCCGGAGCCTGACGGCATATCTTTCTCAGGTGCCATCAGAGTCACATTTCCCTCACTGTCTTCCGCGGCGAGAATCATGCCCTGCGACTCCAGACCGGCAAGCTTCGCCGGCTTCAGATTAATCAGGCACATTACCTTCTTGCCGACCATCTCCTCCGGCTTATACCATTTCTTGATTCCGGACACGATCTGACGGGTCTGGTCACCGAATTTAATCTGAGACACCAGAAGCTTCTTCGATTTCGGAACCTCTCTGCACTCCAGAACCTCACCTACCGCGAACTGCATCTTCGCAAAATCATCATAGGTGATCTCCGCCTTCGGCTCAACGTGGATCTCCGGCTTCTCTTCTCCTGCTGCATCAGCCCCTTCGCCGGCTGTACCGCTCTGCGCAGCCTCTCCGGACGCGGCCTTCTGTCCTTTACGGATCTCCTCTACCTTTTCCATGACATCCTTCAGGTCCTGTCTTGCAAACAGAATCTCCGGCTCTTCCGTCACCTTCGTGCCGCTCTTATACAGGCCGAATTTGTCGGCATCTGCATAATCTCTCTTCCCGGTATTGAGCTGCTTCAGAATCCGCTCCGTCGTTTCCGGCATATACGGCTCAAGAAGCGATGCTCCTATGGTAATGCTCTCCGCGAGATTGTACAGAACCGTCGCCAGTCTGTCCTTCTTTGTCTCATCCTTGGCGAGTGCCCACGGCATGGTTTCATCAATGTATTTATTGCAGCGCTTGAAGAGCGCAAAAATCTCGGTAATCGAATCCGCGACGTGAAGTCCCTTCATCTTTTCCTCGACCTTGCCCGCAGTCTCTGTGACAACCGCCTTCAGCTGATCGTCCACGGGATCATTCACATTTTTGTTCTCGACAATTCCGCCGAAATATTTATTTGACATGGAAATCGTACGATTTACCAGATTGCCCAGCGTATTCGCAAGATCAGAATTCAGGCGTTCCACCATCAGCTCCCAGCTGATGACACCGTCATTCTCGAACGGCATCTCATGAAGAACAAAATACCGGACCGCATCAACCCCGAAGAGATTGACCAGATCATCCGCATAGATCACATTTCCCTTTGACTTGCTCATCTTGCCGTCTGCCTGGATCAGCCATGGATGTCCGAATACCTGCTTCGGGAGCGGCTCGCCCAGCGCCATCAGGAAGATCGGCCAGTATATCGTATGGAAACGGATGATGTCCTTTCCGACCAGATGAAGATCCGCCGGCCAGAACTTCCTGTACTGCTCGCTGCTGTTCCCGTCGGCGTCATAGCCGAGTCCGGTGATATAGTTGGTCAGTGCGTCCAGCCATACATATACGACATGCTTGTCATCAAAGTCTACCGGAATTCCCCATTTGAAGGATGTTCTGGATACACAGAGATCCTGAAGCCCCGGAAGCAGGAAGTTATTCATCATCTCATTCTTTCTGGATACCGGCTGAATAAATTCAGGATGTTCATTGATGTATTCAATCAGTCTCGGCGCATATTTGCTCATTCTGAAGAAATATGCCTCCTCCTTTGCCCGTGTGACCGGACGTCCGCAGTCCGGGCACTTGCCGTCCACCAGCTGGGAATCCGTCCAGAAGGACTCGCACGGCGTACAGTACCATCCCTCATAATGTCCCTTGTAGATATCGCCCTGCTCATAGAACTTTTTGAAAATCTTCTGGACCTGTCTGACGTGATACGCATCTGTCGTGCGGATGAACTTGTCGTAGGAGGTATTCATCAGATCCCAGATCCGGTGAATCTCAGCTGCCACGTCATCTACATACTGCTGCGGCGTGCATCCCTTCTCCTCGGCCTTGTTCTCAATCTTCTGGCCGTGCTCGTCCGTACCGGTCTGAAAATATACCTGATATCCCTGCATCCTGCGGAATCTCGCAATACTGTCCGCAAGAACGATCTCATAGGTATTACCGATATGGGGTTTTCCGGACGCATATGCAATAGCCGTAGAAATGTAATAATTCTCTCCTGTATGTTTTACCATTCTCTAATCACCTCTTCCGCCGACAGATGAGCCGGCTTCTCTGTTGAATAACGCCACATGCAGGACCGGGAGACCATCGTCTCCCGAACCTCATGTGGCATTGAATACCCTGTCACGTGCCTGTCTTTTTCAGAAAAATACACGGATTCTTCCGAGGATTTCTTCACCCATCTGGTCCGCTTTTGCCTTGAATTCAGATTCCTTCATCTTTTTTGTGATAAAGGCGAACTCGCCGGGCACTGCCGGCAGACTGATCGGCTCTACCCTGCCAAAAATCTCATTCACCTTGTCAATTTTTTCTGATACGGATCCCTTCACACGAACAAAGAAACGATTCTCCATCGTACTGACGTCACACAGCTTCAGGGTTCTGCTGCTCCAGTTCATCATTATATTGCGATGAAGATGCTTTGCCTCATCCACAACATCCGCCACAACCGCGCTGGCTGTAGGAAGCTTTCCCGCGCCGCTGCCGTAGAACATTGCGTCACCGAGAACATTCCCGTGAATGAAAATCGCGTTGAAAACTCCGTTCACGCTGTAAAGAGGGCTGCTTTCGTTGATCATGCCCGGGCAGACCATAGCGTAGAAACCATCGTCGACCTTACAGCTTGTCGCCAGAAGCTTGATCGCCGCGCCGATTTCCTGCGCGTACTTCATGTCCACTGCCGTGATCTTGGTAATTCCCTCCGTATAGATATCATGATAATCCACATGACGTCCGTAGGCCAGCGAAGAAAGGATGGCAATCTTCCGGCAGGCATCGTATCCCTCAATATCCGCCTCCGGATTGCGCTCCGCGTAACCGTTATTCTGCGCCTCCGCGAGAGCCTCGTCAAAATCAGATCCGTCCCGTCCCATCTTTGTCAGGATATAGTTTGTCGTCCCGTTCAGAATACCGGTGATCTGATCAATCTCATCCGCTGTGAGCGAAGAGTTCAGCGGACGGATAATCGGAATTCCTCCGCCGCAGCTCGCCTCAAACAGATAGTTAATGCTCTTCTCCTTCGCGATCTTCAGAAGCTCCGTGCCATACGTCGCAACGAGCTCCTTATTGGATGTGCACACGCTCTTGCCTGCAAGAAGAGCGCTCTTGGTAAACTCATAAGCAGGGTGCAGTCCGCCCATGGTTTCCACGACAATGTCTACCTCCGGGTCCTGCAGAATCACATTGAAATCATGGACCAGAACCTTCTCCACCGGATCTCCCGGAAAATCTCTGAGGTCAAGAACATATTTGATCTTGATCTCATCCCCTGCCTTCTTGTTGATACTGTCATGGTTGGTATTGATTACTTCAACTACTCCGGAACCTACGGTTCCGTAACCCAGAACGGCAACATTAACCATCTGTATTCTTCCTCGCTCTCATCTGATGTAGGTGTATAAGCTCTTCGAAAACGCAGACAGGATCGTCACACGCGAAGCGTGTGTAAGAGACTGGATGCGATTTCGAAGGCAACAGGTATGAGCGTGAAGCCGTGTGAAACACGGCGAAAACGCGAATACCTGTAGGATTGCGGGAGTGCGAAGCACGGAGCAATCCGTAGCTTAT
>NZ_JBQHWP010000014.1:0-90554 GCF_052063915.1 Bilifractor sp. HCP3S3_D3 | reverse complement strand
TATGATGTTGTTTGTGTGGAGACATTGAATATGCGATCTATGGCAAATCATGGGTTCGGTAACGGAAAAGCCACTCTCGACAATGGATATGGAATGTTTCTTTCGATGCTTGAATACAAGCTGTCTGATAGAAATAAGTATCTTGTCAAAGTAGATAAGTGGTTTCCTTCCTCGCAGCGATGTCATTGTTGCGGTAGGATCCATCCGGAGATGAAAAGTTTGCAGACACGTATCATAAAATGCGATTGTGGGCTCACTATGAGCCGTGACCAGAATGCAGCAATCAATATCCTGCATGAGGGATTACGATTACTTGCTGAAACAGCCTAAACAAAATATATAGTAGGGATGGAATAGCCCGAACTCATACGCCTGTAGACATTGTGTAAGACATTGAGTTACGTATCATCGTAGCCAACGCAGTAGTGGTTGAAGCAGGAAGCTCCGACTTCTATAAGTCGGAGTAGTTCACCAAGGCACAGCAGGACTATCTCCTGCCTTATGTGGAAGATGGCACGGTGATTCTGATCGGTGCGACGACAGAGAATCCGTATTTTGAAGTAAATGGAGCACTGCTTTCGAGATCGAGAATTTTCGAACTGAAACCCTTGTCGAAGGAGAATATTCTGACCTTAATTCACAGAGCATTCACTTCTGACAGAGGAGTAAAGCCCTACCATGCAGAGATCACAGAGGAGGCGGCAGATTTACTTGCAGATGTGTCGGATGGGGATGCTCGTGCCGCGCTAAATGCCATAGAGCTCGCCGTTCTTACCACAGAACCGGGAAGCGACGGGAAAATCCACGTTACGCTGGAAGTGGCAGAGCAGTGCATACAGAAGAAGGCAATCCGCTATGACAAGATCGGCGATAATCATTATGATACGATCGCTGCCTTTATCGAGTCCATGTGCGGTTCAGATCCGGATGCGGCGCTTTATTATCTGGCACGCATGCTGGAGGCGGGAGAGGACGTGAAGTATATCGCACGCAGGATGCTGGTAGCGGCATCAGAAGAAGTCGGAAATGCAGACCCGATGGCTATCTGTGTCGCAGCATCGGCGGCGCTCGGTGTAGAGCGTGTCGGAATGCCGGAGGGAAGAATCATTCTCGCACAGGCGGCATCCTATATTGCTTCCGCACCGAAATCCAATTCTGCTTATCTAGGCATTGAAAAAGCATTGTCACTGGTCCGGAAGACGGGAAATCTGCCGATTCCATCTTATCTGCAGGACTCCAGTTATAAAGGTGCCAAAAAGCTTGGCCGTGGTGTCGGTTACAAGTATGCGCATAACTATCCGAATCATTGGGTGGAGCAGCAGTATCTTCCTGATGAGATCCGTGAAGAACGAATCTATGAGCCGAATGATATCGGCCACGAGGCAGACATCAAGGCTTATTTCAGAAAAATCGGGAAAGAACCGGAGCGATACGCTTACGTTGACCCGTTGCTTTCGGGAAAGCCCGAAAAACCATGGGAAGATTGATCATGAAGAGGGACAGAAGTCTGTAAAGGCAAAGAAACAATGATCAGGAGTGAAGAGATATTTATCATGAAGAATTCAAAGGTGAGTTTGTGAAAAATTTCTTGACAAAAAATCCTGCTCTGCTTATAATCGACTCAAACCATTGAGGAAGAGTAGTAGCTTTGCAGGAAGCGTACAAGAGAGCTGCAGGTGGTGGGATTGCAGCCGTAGATGCGGAGTGAATGGACTTCTGAGGGCGGTCTGAGCGGCAGGAATATGTCAGGTAGGAACCGACGGGAACCCATCCGTTATCAATCGGGAGCACATGCAGGTGTGTGGAATGAGAGAGTATTCGGAAGAAGAAGCCCTCGGGAACGGAATCCCGTCCGGCAGTTCCGGTATACTAATCTGGGTGGTATCGCAGGAGAAATTACAGCTCTTGTCCCAAATACGGGGCAGGAGCTATTTTTATTGTATAAGGATTGCGAGAGTGCGAAGCACGGAGCAATCCGCAGCTTATACAATAAAAGTAAAAAGAGCTCTTCGAAAACGTAGTCAGGCCGCCTGTCGCGAAGCGCGCGTAAGAGACTGAATGCGATTTCGAAGGCAACAGGATACCATCCCCCTCCGTTCAAACAATTCCGGCATGAAAGGCACATATGTTTTCAGCAGAAGGAATGAACAAGTAAGAGAGGAGAACAAAACTATGAAAAATCCAGCATTCAGAAAAATCGCAGCAGTCGCGGCAGCCGGCATCATGACATTCTCACTTGCAGCATGCGGCAGCAACAGCACAGCATCGGGAACATCGGCAGCAGGTTCCTCTGCTTCGTCCGCGTCAGCGGCCGGGTCATCTTCTGAGTCGGCTGCGGCGTCCGTGACCGGAACATCGGTTACGGGAAGCTCTGCAGGAGCTGCGTCCGGGAAAACCTACAAGGTAGGCATTGTACAGTATGTGGATGACGCATCCCTGAATCAGATTGAGTCCAACATTGAGTCAGAGCTGGACGCAAAGGGCAAGGAGCTTGGCGTGACGTTTGATTATGCGGACTATACCTATAACGGGCAGGCGGATGGAACCGTGCTTCAGCAGATCGCATCCGAGCTGGTTGCGGATCAGGTAGATGTCATTGTCCCGATTGCCACGCCGACGGCACAGATCATGCAGACGGCGACGAAGGATGACCCGATCCCGGTCGTTTTTGCAGCATGCTCGGATCCGGTTGGAGCAAACCTTGTCGAAAGTATGGATGCGCCCGGGTCGAATATCACCGGTACCTCTGATGCGCTGAATACCGAGGCGGTGTTGAATCTTATGCTGGCACAGAACCCGGATCTCTCCTATGTGGGTCTTCTGTATTCCAACAGCGAAGATGCCTCCAAGCAGCCGATCGCGGATGCAAAGGCATTCCTGGACAAAAAAGGAATCAAGTATATTGAGAAAACCGGAACAGATACGACAGGAATCACCGACGCGGCAAATGCGCTGATCGCCGAGGGAGTCGATGCAATCTTCACACCGACCGATAACACGGTGATGACCGCTGAGCTGGCAATATATCAGAAGCTTGCAGAGGCCGGAATCCCGCATTACTGCGGAGCAGATTCCTTTGCCCTGAACGGAGCGTTCGTCGGATATGGCGTAGATTACGCAAATCTGGGGACTGCTACGGCAGACATGGTCGCAGATGTTCTTGTAAATGGAGCTGACCCTGCAAAAACTCCGGTACAGACCTTTGACAATGGTATCGCGACCATCAATACGGATGTGTGCGAGACACTTGGCTATGATCTGGATAAGGTTAAGGCGGCGTTCAAGCCCTATTGCACCAGTGTCGAGGAGACAACAACCGCAAAAGAGTTTGAGAATTGATGATTAGCTGCCGCACACTCGTGACTTTAGTCGTGTGAGGCTTCACGAAACCATATATTGCGTGATAGAATGGAGCTGGCGTATGCAATTGCGTCAGCTTTTTAAATGTCAGAGAATAAATTTCGGGAGGGTTTGAACGTGTCAGGTTTTCTAACGATAGGAATTGTCCAGACAGCTCTGGAGCTCGGACTGATCTATGCGCTGGTTGCGCTTTCATTGTTTATCAGCTTCAGTATTCTGGATATCTGTGATCTTTCAACGGATGGATGCTATACGCTGGGGTGTGCGGTCGGAGCGGTGGTGACAATTGCGGGACACCCGATTCTGGCTATTTTTGCCGCAATGGCTGCGGGGGTCTGCTCGGGATTTATCACCGCGATCCTGCAGACAAAATTCGGCGTTCAGAGTATTCTGGCCGGCATTATTGTGAATACGGGGCTTTACACCATCAATCTGGCGGTCATGGGATTTTCTTCCAACCTGTCGCTGTTCGGCTCTCCGACGGTTTTTGATATGTTCAAATCGTTGAACCCCTCTAAGGTGTGGAAAAGCTGGAGCCCGTTTGTTCTTCTGCTGATCATTCTTGCCGTGATCGTGCTTGCGATCCATTGGTTTCTCGGAACAAGGCTGGGCCTTTCGATCCGCGCAACCGGAGACAGCCCAGCAATGGTGCGCGCCTCTTCCATTAATCCGGCATTTACGACGATTGTAGGTCTGTGCGTCGCAAACTCACTGACCGGAATGGCGGGATGTCTGATCGGACAGTATAACGGGAACAGCGATATCAACCTTGGAACGGGAATGGTCACAGTCGCGCTTGCTTCGCTGATCATCGGGGAAATGTTTTTCAAAAATCGTGGCATGCTGATGCGGATTATCGGTGTGATCATCGGTTCGGTTCTGTATCGATTTGTCATGTCTGTCGCGCTGCGGCTGAAAATCCCGACAGAAGCATTCAAGCTGGTGTCGGCTTTGATTGTCGCGGTGGCGCTCACTGCTCCGCAGATCCGGAAGCTGATTGCGCTGCACGCGCAGAAGCGTGCCTCCATGAAGATGAGTATGGAAGAAGAGGAAGAGGGAGGTGACAGATCATGCTGAAGCTGAAGAATGTCAGAAAAACCTTCAATGTCGGAACGGTCAATGAGAAGAAGGCACTGACCGGTGTAAACCTTGTGCTCGAGGATGGTGATTTTGCCACGATCGTAGGCTCCAACGGCGCGGGAAAATCAACGATGTTCAATGCGATCGCGGGAAGCTTTTACCCGGATTGCGGAAGCATCATTCTTGACGGGAAGAATATCACCTATGTCCCGGAGTACAAGAGAAGCGTTTATATAGGAAGGCTTTTTCAGGATCCTCTGATGGGAACGGCTCCTCATATGACGATCGAGGAGAACCTTGCCATTGCCTATCTGAGAGCCTCGAAGAAACAGCATGCGATTTTCAGCAGAATCAGCAAGAAGGAGAAGGAATTCTTCCGGGAGCAGCTTTCCCTTCTCGATATGGGGATGGAGGATCGCATGAAGAATCCGGTCGGACTGCTGTCCGGTGGTCAGAGACAGGCACTGACGCTTCTGATGGCGACGATGGTAACGCCGAAGATCCTTCTTCTGGATGAGCATACGGCGGCGCTGGATCCGGCTACCGCTTCGAAGGTTCTGGATCTTACGAGAAAGATTGTCGCTGAGCGGAAAATCACCTGTCTGATGGTCACACACAACATGAATCAGGCGCTGGAGCTCGGGAATCGGACGCTGATGATGAGCGATGGCAGAATTGTGTTTGATGTAAAGGGAAAAGAACGGGACGGCATGACGGTAGAGGATCTGCTGGAGAAATTCGCGCAGGGAACCGGTCGAAGCTTCAACAATGACCGTATCCTTCTGTCGACAGAGCAGGGCGACTGAGTGCGCCGGGGACTGGATGAGTTGCATCTTGATAATATAATCCACATGAGGAACAGGGTGAGGATGCTCACCCTGTTCTTTGTGAATTATGTGGAAAAAAATATCTCCGAAATTATAAAATTTGGTTTAAGTGAGGGATAATGTTATGCTACAATCGTAAAGGTAGTGTAAACACAAAGATAGTCGGAGAAGCATTGGATATGGCATGGAAGACCTTTCAAATTGTCATATCAGCTGCGCGGTGCGGAAAAATGGATAGATGGCCGCCGTGAAGCTTGCAGGACTATCGGAAAAGCAAGTTGTACCGGGGCAATGGGGCTTCCGGTGCAGGAGGAAAATTGATGTCAATATATAATCTGTTCGCACTTGTTGGTGGGCTGGCTTTCTTCCTTTTCGGCATGAATGTCATGTCGAATTACCTGGAGAAAATGGCGGGCGGCCGTCTGGAGGGCATCCTGAAAAAGCTCACCGCGAACCCTTTTGAGAGCCTTGCGCTGGGCGCGATCATCACTATCGCGATTCAGTCGTCTTCGGCTCTTACTGTCATGCTTGTCGGTCTTGTCAATTCTGGTATTATGGAATTCGCTTCCACAGTAAATGTGATCATGGGATCAGATATCGGAACCACACTTACGGCCTGGATTCTCTCCCTGAACGGCATTTCCTCGGACAACATCTTTGTGTCCATGCTGAAACCGCAGAATTTTGCTCCTATTGTGGCGATCATCGGTGTCATCATGATTATGGGCTGCAAGGAACAGAAGAAAAAAGACATCGGAACGATTCTCTGCGGCTTCTCTGTCCTGATGTACGGCATGACATTGATGTCGGATTCGGTTTCTCCGCTGGCAGAGATGCCCCAGTTCCAGAACATTCTGATTGCGTTTGACAATCCGATCATCGGCGTTCTTGTCGGAACGGCATTTACCGGGGTTATTCAGGCTTCCGCGGCATCCATCGGTGTACTTCAGGCACTTTCCCTGACGGGAAAAATCAGCTTTGGCATGGCTATACCGATTGTCATGGGCGCAAACATCGGCACCTGTGTGACGGCGATTCTGTCAAGCATTGGCGTCAGCAGAAAGGCGAAGCGGGTTCCTGCACTGCATATCCTGATCAAGATTCTCGGCACCATTATATGGCTGGTGCTTTATATTGTTCTCCGTTATATTCTGAGACTCCCGATTTTTAATCATGTGATCAATTCCTTCCAGATCGCGGTCTTCCATACGATCTTCAACATTGGAACCATCGTCATTCTGCTGCCTTTCTCACAGAAGCTTGTGCGCCTGGTTGAACGAATGGTCAAGGTCGATGAAAACGATAAGACCGAGATGGAGAAGTACACACTGCTCGATGAGCGTCTGCTCCTGTCCCCGGGTCTTGCGGTCGGTCAGTGCCGGGAGAAAACAATCGAGATGGCGAAGATCGCGCGTGAGGCGTTCTCCAGCGCATTGACTATGTTCGAGCACTTCGATAAGGAGGAAATTGAAAGGATTGTCAAGAAAGAGGAGGAACTCGACTATCTGGAGGATGAACTTGATACATACCTCGTACGCCTCTCCGCCAAGGATATGACGGAGTCAGACAGCGACCAGATCTCCGAGATGCTTCACTGCATCAATGATTTCGAGCGTATCGGCGACCACGCGATCAATATGACGAAGCTTGCGAGACAGATGCATGATCAGAAGCTTCAGTTTTCCGCACATGCAAAGTCGGAACTTGCGGTTCTGACGGAAGCTCTGAATGAGATCATGACCCTTACCCTTGAGTCCTTTGAAAAAGACGATCAGCAGCAGGCAAAGCTGATCGAGCCATTGGAAGAGGTCATTGATGATCTGACCAAGGAGATCAAGAATCGTCATATCGATCGCCTGAAAACCGGCGAGTGCAGGGTGGAACTGGGGATTATCCTGACCGATTACATTACGAACTGCGAGAGAGTGTCTGATCATTGTTCCAATGTCGGCGTTTGCATCATCCAGACAAAGAATTCCAGCTTTGAGACGCACGGATACCTGAACGAGGTGAAATACGGCGGCGAATCAGAGTTTGTCGATGAGTTTGACTCCTATCAGGACAAGTACCGGCTTCCGGCGGTGGAAGCAGTCGGAAAGAAGAAATTAAAAAAAGCTAAGGATAAGGGCGGCAAGGAGGCAAAGGAATCCAGAGAGACGAAGAGTTCCAAGGACAAGGATTCCAAGGCAAAGGCAAAGACAGGCAGAGGCAAGGCACAGAAGGCCTGACTTGATCTGGGACAGATGCAAGGCAGAGAATGCCTGATTTGATCTGGGACAGATGCAAGGTACAGAAGGCTTGACTTGATTTGGGACAGATGCAAGATCTGGAAAGCGTGATTTCATTATGGATATCAACGGAGCCAAAATTATCAGGCAGAGAATGACCTTTACCGGCGATGTGCAGGGAGTTGGGTTCCGGTATCGCGCAAAGTACGCGGCAAGGGAGCTGGGCGTTACCGGCTGGGTGGAAAACGAATGGGACGGTTCCGTCGTCATGGAAGCCCAGGGAACGAAGGAGCAGCTCTACCGGCTTGTATACAATATCAGCAAGGGAACCTGGATTAACATCGAACACGTGAAGCGGGAAAATATTCCGGTGGAAGAGCATGAATACTATTTTGATGTGAAGGGATATTGAGAACAGTGACCTTCAAAGAATGAGAGGCTTGAATGGGCCCGGCAGCTTGCTGCCGGGCCCAAATTAATTTACGCGAGCGTCGCTATTTTACGGACTGATTCTTAGTAAAGATATTCTCGGTGTATCGGTTTCTCGGGTGTATCGGTTTATCAATTTATCGGTTTTTGAATCGCGTTCCGATCAGTACCGCTGCGACTGCGATTATGATTCCGATCCCAATTCCAAGAATGATACGGTATCCGAATGAATGGCCGGCGGCTGTCGCGTCTCCGGAAACGATATCGTCCGCCTGTTCATATTGACGGTTCTTAAGGGCGATCTTTTGAAAATCTTCATAGCAATACGCCTGTCCTTCCTTTAATTCCTCATCCACTCCGGTTTGCGCAATATTTTGACTGTCTGAAGAAATCATTGCGCTCTGTCCCTCCGAGGAATCGGCTGTAATCGGTTCGTTTGAGAAGTCCTTTGCGTTAGCGCTGGATTCATAGGCGGTGGAGATGCTCTTGTCAAACGGAATGTAGACACAGCCGTTCCCGGCATCTGCAACCAGAATCAGATCATGAATTCCGGGAACTCCGCCTATCAGGCAATGGTCTGTTTCGGAAGAAAGTCCGTTTTTATCCAGCAGTTCTTGAACCTGCTGTTCTGTGCTCTGGGGAGTCGTTTCAAAGGTGAGACTTGCGGGTATCCATTTTCCCTCATTGTTCTTGATTTCTTCTTTTTCTTCTTCCGTAAGAAGGCTCGAGGTGGAAGTGTTCAGAGGAAGTCCTTTACTGACTTCAACAATGGCTGTCTGCCCATCTGCTTGAATCGGCACGATATAGCACATGGGAGCCTTCGCGCATAAATCCATGACTTCCCGGAATGATTTATTACTTCCGCTGAAAAGATCTACATCAATATAAATTCCGTAGGCGCTGTCATAATCGATCGTGATCTGGTCGGGCTTTTTGGAATGTTCCGTTTCATAACATTCCGCAGCCATCTTCTGTATGGCTTCTGAGGATTCCTTTAAATCTGCGGGTATCGCCGCTGCAAAGACCGTATTGTGCAGGATGAGTACAGACAGAAGCGGAACCAAAGTGGTTGTTGCGATTAACAATAGGATGTGTTTAAAAAACAATTTGTTTTTCATAGCGGTTCTCCTTTTTGTTAATATTTGACTATACTGGGTTCGCTGTTAAGGAAAAAAATTCAAGGCAAATCATTATCATCACGACAAGTTTATATATTCTCTTTTAATTTGTTTAACAAAATATAAAGCCCAATCAATACCAAAATAGTAATTCCAAGTATCATATACATTGTTCCGATATTTACCTGACTTCCGAAAAAATAAAGATTGCAATCAAGGGAATCTTTAAGCTTTTCAATAACCTCTGCTGGAATACCTTGATTTTGCATTTCGGCAAGGGCCCCTTGCATGGTATGATTTCGGATAAGTGATGTACCATAAGTACCCGGCAAAAATAAGACTATTTTTTGCAGCCCTTCTCCGAATGAAGAAATAGGCATATATGCGCCGCAAATGAACCCATATCCCGCACTGATGATTGTGCCTACCGCTGAAATTTGTTCTTGCGTTGATAAGAAAAAGTTAATAATCGAAGATAATGCTGTTCCAAACAAAACAAGAAGTAAAACATCAAGAAACAAAAAGAATATGTCTTTGAGCGACATATACCAGCCGACAATAGCCACATAAGCGAGACAGATACCCGTTGCAGAAAAGCAAATAATCAGTGTTGAAAGCAAGGTCGCAACATAATAACTCAGCGAGAGTGCAGCTGGCTTCACGGGAGATATTCTTAAATCTCTTATCGTACCATTTGCCTTATCCTGCACCATCAAAAAATTAGAACAAAATGCAACCGTTACACACGAAACAGCAAGAAGGGATGAGATCAGCTGACCGGCTACCAGTCCCTCTATTATGTCTTCTGATAATGTTACTGAATCGGGCAAATTAGATGTAAAACCATCCCGATACAAATTCCCGAGAAAAGTCACATAAAGTACAAGCAATATAGCAGGTGTTATCAAAGAGGTAAAGAACATGCCCTTATCCTTAAAAAACAATTTGCTGTTTCTTTTGATAAGTGTGAAAGCCGTATTCATTTTTCTTCACCTCCCGCCAGTGTTTTGCCCGTAACAGCAAGAAAAACATCGTCCATCTTTCCTTTTGTTATTTCGTAATCATTAAACAACTGCGGATTACGAATAATCAATTCGGTAGCGGCCTTTGTATCCGGTATAGAAAGGCGATAACCGTTTCTGATTTGCTCATATTCCACATCAAGTGCCTTAATATCCTTTTCCTTTACATCATAAATTGTGACGTAATCCCCGGTATAAAGATTTTTTAATTCAAGAGGAGTACCCTCTGCGGATATTTTCCCATCGTCAAGAATTACAACATAATCAGCTTCCGCGGCTTCTTCCATATAGTGCGTAGTTAAAAATACAGTCATATTTTCATTCTTGCGAAAATTTGATATGACATTCCAGATAAGTCGGCGTGTCTGCGGATCAAGCCCTGTTGTCGGCTCATCAAGAATAAGGATTTCGGGCTTGTGAAACAAAGCCCTTGCAATATCAATTCTCCGGCGCTGTCCTCCTGATAATTTGCCAACGGTGCGCTTCAACAGGTTTTCAAAATCTAATATTTTCGCAAGCTTCGCAAGTCGTTTCTTAAAATCCATTCCGGTAATGCCATACAAAGCGGCACGACTTTCCAGATTATCATAAACAGAAAGGGCGGAATCCAAGGCAGAGGATTGAAAAACTACACCCAGTTCACGCTTAATATCATCTACATCCTCATCTAAATCGTGGCCATCAATAAAAACGCTTCCGCCGTCTTTCGGCAGCTGTCCGCACATGATATTGATTGTAGTTGATTTTCCTGCCCCATTGATACCAAGAAAAGCAAACAGCTCTCCCTTTTTCACGCGAAAACTCAAATCCTGAACAGCGTTTACACTTCCAAAACTCTTGTTAAGATTATTGATTTGAATAATATCGCTCATTCGCTTTCCTCCTGTTTATTTTCTTCTTTCTTTATCTCTTTCAAAATGCTCATAAATACCTCAGTAAGCATTCTGCTGATTGCGATAAATCCCTTGGCTTCAAGGCTTGCGGAGGATTTTATTAAAATCCGGTGAGGTGAAAAATCCTTGTAAAATTACGAGCTTTTCATTCCAGTTTATCTCTTAATTCCATACTGACAGCCCGCTTCAGCGCTGTCAATCTATATCTTTATGGATATCCGCGTTTTACAGGCTGGTGCTTCGAAATGGCGGAATGAGCACCCTGAAGGCCGCAGAATATATGCAGCATATATATTATCCTGCCGAAATGAATAAGGCTTTGAGGCGCAGACAACATGATATATAGCTTAAGAATCCCCTTGAAATAATTTGTGCATAAAGATATAATTACTTCATTACGAAACGTTTTGTTCTAGAAATATGACGAAAAAATTCGCCGGAGAGAGTAAGAGGGGGAAAAATATGCCTGCAACCATTAAGGATATCAGAGAGGAAACCGGCCTTTCGCTTGCGACAATTTCAAAATATCTCAACGGAGGAAATGTACTCCCGAAAAACAGGGAGAAGATCGAGGAAGCAGTGAAACGCCTGCATTACCGGCCGAATGAAATCGCAAGGGGGCTGGTCACCAACCGGACAAAGACAATCGGTGTCATCGTGTACAACATTGCCAGTATCTTCAACGGGACGATTCTGAGCACCATCGGTAAGGAGCTTAGAAAAAAGGGCTATGGTGTGCTGATCTGCGATTCCGCCGGAGACGCGGAGATGGAGCACTCGAATCTGCAGTTTCTTCTTAATAAGAAGGTGGATGGTATCATCATTATACCGGCAGAGCGGGATGCGGATTTTCTGCAGCCGGCGCGGGATGCCGGCATCCCCATTGTGTTGATCGACCGGGCTCTGAATGGAAACAGGGAGGACTGTGTTACCATCAACAATAAAGAAGCCGCGGAGGAAGCAGTGAATACTCTGATTGGTGCGGGACACAGAAAGATTGCAATTATCTGTTCTGATCATGAATACACCGGAGCGCAGAGAAAGCAGGGATATCTGGAGGCGATGGAACAGCATGGGCTTGAGGTGCGAAAAGAATACATCAAGACTGGAAGCCAGACGGTGGATTACGGATATCAGAGCATGAAAGAGCTTCTGGCATTGCCGGAGCGGCCGACGGCGGTTTTTATGGCAAATTACGATATTAACCTGGGAGTTGTGATGGCGGTGAATGAGTCCGGATTTCACTGCCCGGAAGATATTTCTTTGTTTGGTTTTGATGATCTTCTTCTGCCGAGGATCATCAGTCCGAAGCTTTACGTGATGAAGCAGCCGATGGAGGAACTTGGGTCCAGAAGTGTAGAGCTGCTGCTGGAACGGATCAACAGCAAGGAAGATCTTGCACCCAGAAACGTTGTGCTGAAGGCAACGGTGATGAAGGGGGATTCGATTCGCCCGGTAGGGGGATGCCAGTGCTGAGAATAAATGTGCAGAGTTTTAGAGTTTGTGCAATTGAACGACAAACTGTGAATTCACACGTTTTATTTGTGCAAAAACTATTGACAAGAAATGTGAATTAAGCCATAATAGGACACAGCGAAACGTTTCACCATGATAGGTTTTGGTGAAATCTCACAAAACGCCGGATGCCACGGGTGCCGATAACCGCAGATCGTCCGGAGCTTTGAAAGGCAAAAACTATGCATCGGGAGGGAGAAAATTGGAAAAGATCAAGCAAAACCCAATCGTCAAGAAAATCGGATTCAACAGGATCATACTGATTTGCGTATTGATTCTCATGTACGTGGCATTCTGTGTCGGAATCAAAGGATTTGCGGCCGCGGGTACAAAGCACCTGCTGAATACCATGAACTACGTTTATTTTCTTGGCTTCTTGTCACTCGGCGTTACCTTTGTAATCGCAACAGGAGGTATCGATTTCTCGATCGGACCGGTTATGTTCTGCTGCGCGCTGGTCGGAGGCTATTGCCTGAATTCCTACAAAATGCCATTGGTTGCGGACATCATCATTGCAATCATTATCGGACTGGTATTTGGAATTTTCAACGGATATATGGTGGCGTACCAGAAGGTCCCGCCGTTTATCATTTCCATGGCATCGATGAACATCGCGAAGGGTGCTGCTGCCGTATTCACCAAGACGCAGTCACAGAGCTGGCCGCTTTCCACGGATCCGGTGAACGGATGGTTCCGTAACATCGTATCCTTCAACGGTTTTCCAGTCGGACTGGTGATCTTCGTCATCGCGGCTGTCATCTGCGGCATCATTCTCTACAATACAAAGATGGGACGTTATATCCTCTGCCTGGGATCCAATCGTGAAGCAGTCAGATTGTCCGGCGTAAACACAAAGAAATGGGAGATGAGCGCATATGTAATGTGCGGACTTCTCACCGGAATCGCTGCAATTTTCTTCGTGGCAGCATATACCACAGTTCAGCCCGGATATGGCGATCAGTACAACAACGAGGCCATCGCAGGATGCGTCATGGGAGGAACTTCCATGGTCGGCGGCCTTGCATCTATTCTCGGAACGGTAATCGGTGTATTTATCATTTCACTGCTGCAGGAGGGAATCCTTGCACTTGGACTTGGTAAAGATATACAGCTGATTGTAACCGGTATCATCGTTATCGTCGCAGTATACGCCGATGTAACCGCCAGACGCAGAAAGAACTAAGGAAAGGAGAAGAGAATGGGCGAAGTCATTTTAACAATGAAGGGTATCGATAAATCTTTTCCTGGCGTTCACGCACTGGATCATGTAAACCTCGAGGTCAGAGCCGGTGAAGTACATGCGCTGATGGGAGAAAACGGTGCCGGAAAATCAACACTGATGAAGGTTCTTACCGGAATTTACAAGAAGGATTCCGGAACAATCACATATTTTGGAAAAGAAGTAGAGTTCCACAACACAAGAGAGGCTCAGGACGCGGGCGTAGTCATCGTGCACCAGGAGCTGAACATGGTCGGAGATCTGACGGTAGCGCAGAACATCTTCATCGGCCGTGAGCCGAAGAAGGGAATCCGTATCGATGACAGAAAGATGATCGAGGATTCCAAAAAGCTGTTTGAGCGGCTGAAGATCGACATCAACCCGAGAGAGAAGATGAAAAATCTGACAGTCGGAAAGCAGCAGATGTGCGAGATCGCCAAGGCAATTTCCCATGACTGCAAGCTGATTATCTTCGATGAGCCGTCTGCCGCGCTGACAGAGAAGGAAATTGATGATCTGTTCAAGATCATCCGTGATCTGCGGGAGCAGAACATGGGTATTATTTACATCTCTCATCGTATGGATGAGATCAAGGTCATCACAGACCGTGTAACGGTCATGCGGGACGGCGGATATGTAGGAACGCTGATTACCAAGGATTCCACGAAGGAAGACATCATCAACATGATGGTAGGACGTGTAATCTATGAGGATCCGAAGACGCACAGCATGTGCCCGCCGGACGCACCGGTTGTTCTGAAGGTGGATCATCTCAACGCGGGCCATATGGTTCAGGATGTGAGCTTTGAGCTTCACAAGGGAGAAATCCTAGGATTCTCCGGTCTGATGGGTGCTGGCCGTACTGAGACGGCGAGAGCAATCTTCGGCGCTGATCCGAAGCAGAGTGGAACAATCTCCATCATGGGCAAGGACGGAAAGCTGCATGAGGTTACGATCAACAACCCGCAGGACGCGGTAAAAGCCGGCATCGGATATCTTTCCGAGGACAGACGCCGTTTCGGAGTTGTTGTACAGAAATCGATCATTGAGAATTCGACACTGGCATGTCTCGATGATTTTTCAAACGGACCTTTTATCAATAAGGCAAAAGAAAAGAAGGAGACAGAGAGACTGATCAAGGAACTCGCGACAAAGACACCGAGCGCGGATCAGCTAGTTATGAACCTGTCCGGCGGCAACCAGCAGAAGGTTGTCATTGCCAAGTGGCTGATTCGTAACAGTGATATCCTGATCTTTGATGAGCCTACCAGAGGTATCGATGTAGGCGCGAAGAACGAGATCTACAAATTAATGAACAAGCTGGCATCAGAAGGAAAATCGATTATTATGATTTCTTCTGAAATGACTGAGATTCTCAGAATGAGTGACCGTATCGTGGTTATGTGTGAGGGCAGAAAGACCGGTGAAATCCGGATCGAGGAAGCCACACAGGAGAATATCATGGATAAGGCTACTCGGAATATCAATTGAGGGGGAGACAGACATGACGAAGAAGAAATCTTTATTGAATGATCAGAGATATATAGCGTTACTCATCGCGATTCTGCTGATGGTAATCTATTTCATATTTAGTAAGGAGTTCCGTAAGTATTCTTCTATCCTTAGTATGCTGGACTTCTCTTACTATGACATGCTGATGGGCTTCGGCGTAACCTTCCCGCTGATTACCGCAGGTGTAGACCTGTCCATTGGTACCGGTATGGTATGCTACGCGCTGGTCGGCGGAACCCTGATCCGGAACAATAACATTCCGGTTGTGGCTGCCATGCTGATCTGCATCCTCTTCGGATGCGCGATCGGACTTCTGAACGGAGTTCTGATCGGTGTCATGGGACTGGCTCCGTTCATTGCCACTCTTTCCACCTGCATGATTACCCGTGGTATCGGATCTATGTGCCCGGCTACTCCGTGGCCGACGCTGCAGCAGCCCGGCGGATGGTTTCATTCGATCTTCAAGCTGACCTTCGGCTCCGGAAGAGGAGCGTTTAAGTTCCCCATCGGATTTTTCGTGATGCTGGTGCTGATGTTTGTCATGGAGTTCGTTCTGAATCACACCAGATTCGGCCGTTATACCATCGCCATCGGATCGAACAGAGAGGCAACTGCTCTTTCCGGAATTAATGTAAAGTTCTATCACGTAATGGTTTATGTTGTCTGCGGTTTCTTTACAGGACTTGCGGCGATCGCCTATGCGGCGGTAACGCCTACCGTACAGCCTGGTACCGGAGCCGGACTTGAGATGGATGCCATCGGCGGAGTATTTGTCGGCGGTGTATCCGCAACCGGCGGTTACGGTTCCATTATCGGAACCTTCATTGGTGTTATGATTATCTGCCTCCTGAAGACAGGTCTTCCCTACATCGGTCTGCAGGCGAACTGGCAGCAGATTATCACCGGTGTGGTTCTGATTGTAGCCGTACTGATTGATATCATCAAGAAACGCCGCGCAGCTGCAGTCTGAAGTATAAGCTGCGCAGTTGCAGTATGAAGCTTGCATTCAGCCGCGGGCGAGTGCAGAAGGTTCTTTGCCGTCAGACATATTTGACGGCAACAAGCCTGAGAATTGCATCCGGCCGCGGATCCAGAAAAAGATGTGACATTTTCAAAGAATTTATACGAAAGCGACAAAATTTCAAACAATAATTTGTGGATGATTTTGGACACAGATTGTTCAAAAAATGTTTACAGTTTATTCAAAAAATGATATATTGGATTTGCTATTTCCGGAAGGGACATTTCGGAATGCAAATAAATACAAAAACTAATAAATGTATTTAAAGGAGGAAAAACATGAAACGTAGAGTCGTAGCAACCTTAATGAGTGCAGCAATGGTAGCAACTCTGCTTGCAGGATGCGGATCAGGATCCACTAGCACATCTGCAAGCAAATCTGAGTCATCCAGCAGCTCAGCAGCATCCACATCCAGCAGCGCTGCAGCATCCACTTCCAGCTCTTCCACAGAAGCCGTAGCATCGACCAGCGGTTCTGAGACTGCTGCATCCAGCAGCTCCGCGGCAGAGAGCACAGATGACGCTACAAAGCAGTTTGATGGCCTGAAGGCAAACGAGGCTTACAACTTCCCGATGCTGGTTAAGTCCTTCCAGTCCACTTACTGGGATGCCGCTCAGCAGGGTATGAAGAAGGCAGCTGGCGAGCTTGGTGTTACCTATGACTGCCAGGGACCGAACTCCGAGTCTGATATCGCTGACCAGGTTAACATGCTGAACTCCGCAATTTCTTCCAAGCCGGTAGGAATCGGCCTTGCAGCCTGCGATACAACTTCCGTACTTGACGCTCTGAAGACCTGCGCATCAGACGGAATCCCTGTTGTAGCATTTGATACCGGTGTTGCGGATGCTCCGGACGGATCCATCGTATGTACCGTAGCGACAGATAACGGACAGGCTGGCTCTGTAGCAGCAGACAACATGTATGATGCGATCAAGGACGAGATCAAGAACGCTGACGGTCAGGTTCGTATCGGTGAGGTTAACCAGGATGCTACCGCTCTGAACATTCAGCAGCGTGGTCTTGGATTCATCAACGAGATGATCAAGCTCATCCAGGCAGACGGCAAGACCGTTTCCGTAGAAGGCAACGAGTTCTATGTAAACAACGCTGAAGGCGCTGATACCGGTGACACAGATGTTGTAATCGAGGTAGCAGTTCCGGCACAGACAACTGTAGAGCTTTGCTCCACAGAGGCACAGACCATCCTTTCCAAAGAGGATACCATCGCAATCTTCGGTTCCAACCAGACCGCAGCAGAAGGTGTTCTGGCAGCAGATGCTAACCTTTCCGTTCTTGGTTCTGACGTATCCAACGGCGACGTTATCGGTGTTGGCTTCGATGCTGGTTCTACCATCAAGGCAGCAGTACAGAGCGGACAGCTCTACGGCGCAGTTACCCAGTCTCCTCTGATGATGGGATATTACGCAATCTATGCTCTGACAGCAGCTGCTAACGGACAGGAGCTTCAGGATGTTCCGACAGCAGGTTACTGGTACAACGCAGACAACATCGACGATCCGGATATCGCTCCGAACCTGTACGACTAATTGTCTGAAAGTCAGTATCGTTCAGATGAATATCATTTAAAATGACGGGAGTGCGGCCGATGGCCGCGCTCCTTTTTACTGTATAAGTCCAGTCGCAATGTTCTTGGCCCACGGGGAGCTTGCTCACCAGTGGGCAAGAACATTAGCGACGACAACAGGTATGAGCATGGAGCGGTGCGAAGCAACGCGGGAATGCGAATACCTGTTAGCGGCACGGAAGCTGCGAAGCAGCGAAGTGACGCGGGGACTTATACAGTTTGTGGCACGGAAGTGCGAATATGCGCGGGCAGTGAGCCACACCCGCTCACACAAAGTGTGAAGCGGTGGGGCGAACGCCGCGACAGACCGACGAAGTCGGTCACATGTGGCAGCTGCGAGAGTTGCGAAGCAACGGAGCAGCTGGCTTTATACAGTATGTGGCACGATGTATCGTATGGCCGTTAGTGTATAAGCTCTTCGAAAACACAGACAGGATCGTCACGCGCGTCGCATATGCAAATATTGATTTGCGAAGCCGATTTTGTTAGACTCAAAGAGTACGTTAAGAAACAACTGCAATCCGGCAGGCCTATTGTGGCAAATTCGCTGTGACAGGTATACTCTGGGATCTGTATTGTGGCAGCTGAACTCCGGAGGGCACCATAACTTATCAGCTGAAGACAACGTTCTTATATTTTTATCTATCGGAGGAATTGAAATGACGGAAATCCAGTCAAGAGGCAGCCAGGTATTTGACCTGAAATCTCTTCGTGAGGCGAAGAAGGCAAAAAGTCCTGATGGCCCCGTATGTACCTATACGACATTTGATTCTGAGGCGGACACAGCGAATCCGGAGCATCCGTTTCTCATACTGAGACAGCCGTCTGGGGAAAAACTGAAGCACCATGTTACAGGTAATTTCATGAATCCTTCGAGAAGGACAGGGTTTGAGTATAAGACCGGGGCCGGTCCGGAGTATACCGATATCCTCAGGGTGGACCGCAGGTTTGAACGGCTGATCAGATGGCTGGGAGAAAATCAGGTTCCGGTAAGGCTGTCCGGCTGTCAGATGGCGGATGGTTTCGGAATTTACAAGGTTCATGCGGTCAATTATTCGGGAAAGGTTGCCGCGGGCACGGACGGATTTCTGCAGATGACGATCGGACGGATTCTGGCGGGGAGATTTCAGGAGGAATCTGACCTGGAGGAGGAAGCGGAGGAACAGGAAGAGCAGGTAAAGCTGACGGACATTTCAAGCATGACGGATTTTCTGGCGTGTGCGGGAGCTGTCCTTCCGTCGAATATCCGGAGATGGGCACAGCGGAATCTGTCTCTGATCCGGACCAATACCATCAGCCAGGACGAGAGACGGCATGCGCAGCGTGCGCTTTCCATGATGCTGAATATTCAGTGGAAGGGCGCATGGTTTGAGTCGATCGATCCGAAGCGGGCCCGTGAAATTCTCGACGAGGAGCTGTACGGACTGGAAAAGGTGAAACAGAGAATCATTGAGACGATCATCCAGATCAACCGCACACACACTCTTCCTGCCTATGGACTCCTTCTGGCCGGTCCTGCCGGTGTGGGAAAATCGCAGATCGCCTATGCGGTCGCGAGGATCCTGAAACTTCCATGGGCATCACTGGATATGAGTGCGATAACGGATCCGGAGGCACTGACCGGAAGTCCGAGAGTTTACGCGAACGCGAAACCTGGGCTGATCATGGAGGCGTTCTCGAGAGCAGGCTCCGACAATGTTGTCTTCATCATCAATGAGCTGGATAAGGCAGATCAGGGGGATTCGGGCGCAAACCCGGCGGATGCCCTTCTGACACTTCTGGATAATCTGGGATATACCGACAACTACATCGAGTGCATGATTCCAACAGGAGGCGTCTATCCGATCGCGACGGCAAACGACAAGTCTCGGATCAGCGCTCCTCTGATGAGCCGATTCGCGGTTATTGATATTCCGGATTATACGCCGGAAGAAAAGAAGGTTATCTTTTCGAGATTTTCTCTTCCGAAGATCCTGAAACGGATGGGGATGAAGGCAGAAGAGTGCATCATTCCGGATGACGCGGTCGATGTCGTGATTGAGAAATTTGCCCGGATGCCCGGCTGCCGTGATCTGGAGCAGGCGGCGGAACATCTGGCGGCGAACGCCCTTTATCAGATTGAAACGGGGAACCTTGCGGGTGTCACCTTCACACCGGAGATGGTGAGACAGATTCTCGGATGAGAGGCAGCACCTGGCGAGTAGTCTGCGTTTGCAGATTTCTTTGATGGTGAGACAGATTCTCGGATGAGAGGCAGCACGGCAGACACAACGGAAGACAGCGGAAGACTGCGGAGCAGCCGCAAATCGGTCCCGTGAGGCAAGAGGCGTAAGCTAGGAGTAAGTAACGTGTGCAAAGACTTATAACATCTTGTTATCAATAACACAGAACAGAAAAGCCCAAAATAAAGGCTTTCCCGTGCGCTTACCAACAGAAATATAGTCACTTGCCACCATTATGCCACCATAATATGAAAATTGCCGCTGAACTGTTCAATCTGTTCAGCGGCTTATTTTTTATGCCAAATGTGATATTTGTTCAAAGAGTTCAACCGTTTCGTTTTTCATGCTGTCAGTATTATGGACATAGGCGTTCATAGTGGTTTGAATGCTGGAATGCCCCAACCGTTCCTGAACGTCTTTGATAGGCGCCCCGGCCTGAATCAGCATGGTGGCGTGGGTATGTCTAAGACTGTGATAATTGAAATCAATATTCAATTTCTTCCGGCACACGCTTGCGACATAAGAAAACGAATACGGGGAAACTACCTTACCGGAATCATGCACACAGACAAAATCAGCTATGTCCATGCCAGGCATATTCCCACGATCACAGCATGTGATCTTGTATGCCGTGTTTCCTTTTTCATCTTTTCCCGGCTGTATGTAGTATTCAGTAAATCGTGATCCCAATTCCATACGTTTCTTCTGTTTGTGCTTATGTGCTGCCAGAAAAATCTTTTGAAGTGTAGCACCATACTGAATAGAACGAATAGATGATTCTGTCTTTGGAGATTGAAAAAACCACCCCATTTCACTTTTGTACACCACCTGACGGTCAATCCTGATGATCTGATTTTTCAGGTCAATTCTATCCCATGTCAGCGCGAAACATTCCGAAATCCGAACACCAGTATAATACCCGATCATGATCGGCACATAAAACGGTGATGATTCCGGGAAACGTTCAATGATTCGTTTCATATCGGATTCCGGTATGAAGTGGTGGGTGGGTGCTTTCTTCTGCTCATACTTTGGGATTTTCACCCGTTCGGCTGGATTATATTGAATATAGTTCAACGGTTCAACAGCGTAGTTCAACGATGTAACCAATATCACAAGGGCTTCACGGATTGTCTGACGGGCAAACCCTTCCTTCTTCAGGGTGTTTATGTATTCCTGGATTGGTGCGGTAGTCATAGACTTCAGCTTATAGTTTCCAAATTGTGGCTTCAGGTGTGTTCTGATCATACTGTCATAATTCCGCTGTGTTGTATATTTACAATGCATTTTCACATATTGTTCCATCCATAAATCCAGAAAATCAGACATGGTTATTTCGGACGGCGTGAAAATCATCCCGGCATTATTGTATTCGTTCAGGGCAGCGGCAAGTGCCGCTTCCGCTTCCTTCTTTGTGGCAAAGCCACCCTTTTCTTTCTTCTGTCGTTTGCCGCCAACAGTTCCCATGTCGAAATAGTATGACCACGTTTTCCCACGTTTACGTGTTCCGCCTTTCATGCAAAGTACCACCTTTCCTGATTGAGATATGGCAAAGAAAATGGTATACTTTACATGTATAGCCATTTCCTTTTTCACACATTAGGTTCTGGTTATTCATCCTTTCGTCCCGGTCTACTGCAATAGGCCGGGACATTTTTTTGTTCAAGATGCGTTCAAGATGTGTACAAGATAAAAAATCATCTTGAACACCCTCTAAGCCGCATAAATACTGGGTTTTTCGGGGGGTGTGTTCAAGTTGTACAAGATAAATCCTTATATATATTTATATTTACCCGTTTTCGTAATTTCACACTTTAATTTTAAGTGTGAAATTACGAAATTCCGTCTTTTATATAATAAATTAAGATTTATCTTTTCCATCTTGAACATCTATCAAAAAACCCAGTAAAATCAAGGCTTTGAAGGCGTTCAAGATAACAATTTCATCTTGTACACATCTTGTACAAACTTGAACTTTTCTACAATGTCACATCTTTTGGAACCGCCATAGCTGGTTGTGATTCAGGTTTCAGTTTGGCATTTAGCGCCTTGTTCCATTTGGTAAACCCTGAAGAACCGCCCTGTTGCTGACTTAGGACAATAGCCTTTTGCTGTCCATTCGATTCATAACGGATCACATACATACACTTGGTGACTTTCTTCTTCCCGGCGGTCATAGCCCCGACAATCGCGCCCTTGGTGCCAAATAGGAGATCACCAACAATGGCGCGGGCAATCACTGATTCATCTTTTTCACTTTGAAACAGCTCGTTCTTGGCGGATATGATCTTTTCAATTGGGAGATGAATTGTTGACTGGTTCTTGAATGCCCTTGGAGTAAACACAATTTCTGTATCTGTCAGCATGAGCGATAGCGCCCAACCTTCATGATACTGATCAATACCGGCAAGATGTGTCATAAACAATTCATTTTTCTTTGGAAACAGTAATCCCATAATCTCACCGCCTTTTACTTAATATCAGACTGGAAGGCAACGGCCTTGCCAAGGACTGTCACATGATTGAGTTCTTCACCAACATACACCAGTGGTTCAAATTGTGGATTTTCAGCTTGAAGAACAAGTTTGTTTGATTCCGGGTAATAATAAAATCGTTTCAATGTGACTTCATTATCAATCAGCACGGCGGCAATTTCGCCGTTATCAACCATCTCTTGTTTCCGAATGAACACAATATCCCCGTTGTGGATTCGGGCGTTAATCATACTGTCACCCTTTGCCCTGACACAATAATCACACTTGACTTTTGCGCCCACTTCAACATACGCTTCAAATTCTTCATTGGCTTCAATAGGTTTTCCGCAAGCTATAGCTCCAATAAGCGGAATACGTTGTGTGGTGATGGCACTGATTCGATCAGGAACATTCCGTTCCATTGGCACGTCAAACCCCATCAACCACGCTTCCGAAACATTCAGGCCGTGCGCCAGAACTGTCAGCTTTTCTCTTCCGGGTTCTGATTCACCGGTCAGATAGTAATGAATATCATTCTTCCTAAGTTTGATCCCGTATTCTTCAGCGTATGGAAGGCATTTATTCAGAATATCCACTTGTTTATATCCGTTTACGTCCATGAGATAGCGCAATCGCTGGGCTGTATTGGACTTCATGGCAATTCCCACCTTTCTGTATTAGTTGAATCCTAACTTTCAACTTATCTGTACTATATCACAGCATGAAAATAAATTCAATAAAATTGAACATAAGTTATTGACAAGTTAACTTCAAAGGCATATCTTATAAGCATGAAGTTCATCAGTAATGAACTTAACCAAATTGAAAGTCGTTTGCAGACGGTCAGCCAGAAAGGATGGATAATATGAAATACAAAATGATGGGACATTGGGATGTGTGGGAAATTCGGAAGATGTGCATTCAGCATGAGTTCTATACATGCGGAACAGAAAAGCAGTACATGAACATGATGAATTACGTGGAAACCCACGAACCTACAACAGAAGCGATTGAACACGTTGCCAAAGATATTATCAACCACAGTTCTGTAGAAGATGATTTTTCGATCACTTACATGATGTACATCATAGTAAATGAAGTCGTGAAGTTCTTCTTTGTTGAACAGTAAGGGGGGATTAGAATGGCTGAAGTAAGAAAGTATTTTGTCAAAGGAAGTTGGATCTTCAATCTTGAATCCATGGATGACAAATTGCATTGTATCAAGTATGACTTGGAAGATGAAAAGATTAGTTTTCCGCTTACAATTGCCGGAACCAAGATAACAGATTTTGATGACTTGGATGATCTTATTGATGAATGCGAAACACTTCAATGGGCGGCAAAGTCCAGGAAAGTTACCGGAAAAGAATACGGCAGGATCAAAGAAATCGTAAGTTGGAGAGTGGAACAAAGGTATTTCCGGTGTATCGCAAACGGAATGAAAGAAAAGGACGCTGGGGCGTGCTTTTCCGATTTATAAATTTTTTAAAGTCCCCGGCACAAAAGCCGGGGATTTGTTTTGTATGAAGGTTCATTGTAAATGAAATTAAATTCAATAAAAATGAATTTATCTATTGACATCGCATTATTGCAGTCGTAAGATAAGAGCATGAAGTTCATTGATAGTGAACTTCACCTTTGCAGAGGTAATCGAAAGGATGGATGACGAAATGACACAGAGTTTGAATCCAGTGATTGATAAGCTGGAAGATATTTTTGATAAAGCCAACGCCTATTTCTATCATGGAAATTTGAAAAGACCAGTCATCACAGTTTCGCCGGATACAGCAAATGCTTATGGATGGTGTACAGCTTGGAAGGCATGGGCTGACAAGGAAGACGCCAAGATTGATGAAGGGTATTATGAAATCAATATTTGTTCTGAATACCTTTCAAGACCAATTGAACAGGTCATTGGCACGCTGCTTCATGAAATGGTTCATCTTTACAATCTTCAGGAAGGCATTCAGGACACAAGCCGTGGCGGAAAGTACCACAACAAAAAATTCAAGGCTGTTGCTGAAGCTCATGGGCTTACGATTGAAAAAGATGAAAAGTATGGATGGACAAAAACAAGCCTGAATGAAGATGGGAAAAAGTTTCTTCAATCCCTTGGTGATTTTAAGTTTGATTTGTTTCGAAAGAAGATTCCGAAAATCGGAAAAGCCGCAAGTAAGCAATCCAGCCGGAAATATGTGTGTCCCGTGTGTGGCGCAATTATCAGGGCAACCAAAGAAGTGCATGTGATCTGTGCTGACTGCAATGAAGAATTTGAAGAAGATGTGTGAAAGGAAAAAATCATGAATAAAAAAATTGAGTACAAGGGAACAGATATTACACAGAAGCTCACGGTTGATACCAATGAATTACGGGGATTGCTTTCTTGTGGAAGAGCAACGGCGGTGAAGATCGGAACGGAAGCGGGCGCAAGAATCCAGTTCGGACACCGGGTATTATGGAACACTGAAAAAATCCGTGCTTACCTGAATTCAATCAGCGAGTGAAAGAAGGTGGTGAGTAAGTGTCAAAGTCATATGGCCAGATGGTAAGCTTTGATGTCGCTATCCAGTGGGCGCAATCCATGCCTGATAGCGCAGACAAGCAACACAGTATAAACCGGATGCGCTACGAAAGGGACAAGGCAGTTCCTGTCACACCAAAATTTCATAAAGGCATGTATGGCCACAAATACGACACTTACACGTGCGGGAATTGCGGTACACGGATCACAGAAGCGTGGTGGCGATACTGTCCGAATTGCGGTTTTGCCATTAAAAAATAATAGAAAAGGGGTGAATGATATGGCTTATGAGTACGGAAAACTGATTGGAAGAATCATTGAGGTTTGCGGAACCCGTGCGGAATTCGCAAAACAGATGGGACTTTCGGAAAGAACAATATCCCTGAAGCTGAATGGGAAGATTGATTGGAAGCAATCGGAAATCCTGAAGGCCGTGGAAATTCTTAGAATTGATGATTCCGAAATTCAGGAATATTTTTTTACACTGAAAGTTCATTGACAATGAACTTTCAAGAAAGGATGAATACCAATGTTTGCAGACAATATGAAAAAACAGATGGCTGTCCACGGAATCACACAGTCCGAACTTGCCAAGATGACAGGTATCGGGCGTTCGTCCATCAGCCAGTATCTTTCAGGTAAAAACGAACCCACGGATGAAAGGAAAATCGTCATCGCTGAAGCCATAGGCTGTCAGGTATCCGATTTGGATGCCACGGAAACAACATCATTTCCAGTTAATACAGATTCCAAGATGAAGCGTCTTAGCGTGGATCAGGCAGCAAGGTTGCTTGGAATGAATCATGAAACGGTCAGGAAGGGATTGCGTCAAGGCGTTTTCCCGTGGGGCTATGCAATTCATACGTCTGAAGGCCGTTGGTCATATTTCATTAACGCCAAAAAATTCGCAGAGATTGAAGGATTAGCCAATGGATAAGATCACATTATTACCCCATCAGATAGCGGTCATGAAACAAACGGCTGGGTTTGATAATGTGGCGGATTACGTGGACATGGGCGGTGGCAAAACCTTCATTGGTTCCGAACAGATGAAGCGGTACGGATGCCATATAAATCTTGTGATTTGTCAGAAGTCAAAGGTTCCTGATTGGGTGGAACACTTCAGCACCTACTACAAATATTCTGTGTGGGATTTGACAAAGCGCGGTGAACTGGATGCGTGGCACTTGTTTGATGGCGGATTGAAGAAACAGCCGTGTGTACTGGTGATCAATTACGAATTGGCATTCAGACGTCCAGAATTGGCGAAATTAGAGCATTTCACATTGATGCTGGATGAATCTTCAATGATACAAAATGAACACGCTAAACGGTCAAAATTCGTGCTTCAGCTTCATCCTGAACACGTGATTCTGCTATCAGGAACACCAACAGCCGGGAAGTATGAACGCCTTTGGTCACAGGTTCGGTTACTTGGGTGGAACATCAAGAAAACAACGTATTATTCACAGTTCGTTGTTCAGGATTTCATTGATGTAGATGGTTCCGGCTTCAAGATTCCGGTGGTCATAGGATACAAAAATGTTGACCGCCTGAAACGGAAGCTTGCCGAACACGGCGCGGTGTTTATGAAGGCTGAAGAATTTGGTGTTGATCTTCCAGACATGAATGAAATCACTGTAAGAGTGAAAACCCCGGCGGTATATAAGCGTTTTATGAAAGACCGTGTGGCGTGGGTGGAAGGCAAACAGCTTGTTGGAGATACGACACTGACAATGCGGATGTATGCGCGGCAGATATGCGGACAGTACAACCAATACAAACTGGATGCCGTGCGTGACCTGATTGAATCCACGGATGACAGAATCATCATATTCTACAACTTCAACGATGAGTTGAACAAACTGTTGAACATCGTTGAACAGTTGAACAGACCGGCAGCGGTTGTGAATGGGGAAAAGAAAGACCTTGAACCATTTGTCAAATACAGTGATTCAGTGGCGCTGATTCAGTATCAGGCTGGTGCAATGGGGCTGAATCTTCAGGTTGCAAACAAGGTGATCTATTTTACCCTTCCTGACAGGTCAGAACTGTTTGAGCAATCAAAAGCCCGTATTCATCGAATAGGACAGCACAGGCCGTGTTTTTACTATTACCTGATGTGTCCAGGAACGGTTGAAACAAGGGTTCTGGAAACACTGAAAATGAGAAAGGACTATACAGATGCATTGTTCAAGAAGGACATTGAGGAAAATTGAATACTTAATTTCAAGATGTGCAGATGCAGTAATGATTGCCGGTGCCATTTATATTTTTGGGGCAGTTGGAAATATGGATTATGCGACTGAAGCACATGTTCCAGATGATCCGCATACCGTTCCGCTGCTTATCACAGGATTCATATTCATGATCGGTGGATATTTGTACAAACGACTGATTGGGGAATTGTGAAATGGAATTTGATGTTCAGAAAATCCGTGGAACGCACAATTGGGTGGTCATCCACAATGGCAATGTGGTTCCTTTCACGGTAGGTGATAAACACACTGCATTGAAAATGGCCGCCACAATGAATGGGATCACGTTGAAAGAATTCCTGAAAATTCGGAAAGGCGGCAAGAATGGCTGAAGAAAAGAATTTTGAACACAAGGTTGAACGATTCCTTCAGGAATGCGGGATTTACCCGGCTGGATTCCCAGAAGACAAAATAACTACAACACCAGTTGGATGGTATTTCAAAGTGTGGGGTGGCGGATTCCAGAAGTCCGGCATTCCTGATCTGATTTTGAATGTGGTCGGCTTGTTCATTGCAGTGGAGTTGAAAGCCGAACACGGCAAGCCTTCCGAACTTCAGAAATTAAACACCAACAGAATTAGGGATTCGGGCGGTGAAGCGTGCTTCCTTTATCCATCAGGATTCGAAGATTTTCAACGCGATATTACCGACATGTTGGAAGAACACGATGAACTGATGGAAGGATTCACAGAACCATCACCAGCCATATTATTGGATAAAGTTTACAGAAAGAAAGGATGAATGACATGGAACTGGATAACAAGAAATATGTGGTGGATGCGCTGTTATCTACCAAACGGGAAGGAATGGAAGAACTGGTGAAGTATATGGATGAAATCGGTTTCTTCCATGCACCGGCAAGCGGCGGGAATCATGAATGCTGTGAATTCGGATTAGTACAGCATACCCGGAATGTCATGATGAACTCTGAAAATATTGGCTATGCGCTTCTTGGAAAGAATCGCTATGAAGAAATCAGAACGTCTGTGATTATTGTTTCCGCGCTGCATGATCTTGGCAAATGCGGCGATCATGGCCAGTCGTTATACATCCCGAACATGATCAAGAATAAGAAGTTCAAGAAATCTGATCCGGAAGCTGAACCGGAATATGTTCAGAGTGAAGCAAAGCCCTATGAGAGAAACAAGGCGCTGTGTGCAATCCCACATTCCGTGAGGTCAATCAAGCTTGCCACGCTGTTCATTGATTTGACTGATGATGAAGAGTGGGCGATCTACGCACACGATGGACTGTATGACCATGCAAAGTATCTGATTCCGGGACACGAAACGCCGCTTCTCATGATTCTTCATTGGGCTGACATGTGGGCGTCCCACGTTCAGGAAGTCAAGAAAGGGGAAAACAAATGAATGGGAAAGATTTGATTATCAATATGCATGATGGCGGGTGCTATGGGTGGAAGATTGGTAAAGATTTTGCAAACTACAAAGTTACAGCTAACGGGCTGGTTCTCATGAACGAAGATGGCGCGTGGGTTGGTTGGTACAACCTGAAAGATATTCAGAGATGGCATATAGAGTGATATGGGGGTAGAAGAAAATGACTTACAAGGACATTCCTAAATATGGACGGTTAGTGAAGTCTTCCAATCTTTGGGAAGAAAATCGTCAGATTACGATTACTGAAGAAGAATTTAGTCAGGCCGTATGTGAACTTATAGCCGGAACAGAACAGTGTATGGAATCGCCGCTTTTAGGCTTGGCACTTCTGACATTCGGAATACAGATTCATAAGAAAATTTTCAATTTAGAAAGTGAGGAAAAGTGAAATGGCTATTGGTGTACTGGTATTAGGGGAATCCGGCACAGGAAAGACGTATTCCATCAAGAACTTCAAGCCGGAAGAAGTGAAGATTTGTTCCGTGGTTAAACCCATTCTTCCATTCCGTGGGAAATATGACATTGTGAAAACCCCCACGGCAAAGGACGTTATCAGGGAGCTGAAGAACACCAAAAAGAAGAATATTGTCATTGATGATTTTCAGTATATCCTTGGTATCCCTATGATGCACCGCATTGGTGAAAAGGGATGGGAAAAATTCAACGAGATTGAACAGGGATATTCCGATGTACTGGAAGCGCTAAACGATTTGCCGGATGACACCATCGTTTATCTGAACAGCCACATTGAAACAGATGACTATGGCAAGCGCAAAATCAAAACCGTTGGTAAGGCGTTGGACAAGTACATCACAGTCGAAGGCTTGTTCATGGTGGTACTTGGAACGGAAGTTATTGACGATAAGTATTACTTTGTCACACAGAATTCCGGTAACGACACCCTGAAGACACCTGAAGGAATGTTCCCTTCCAAGTTCATTCCCAATGATCTGAAGTACGTGGAAGACAAAATTCGCAACTACTACTTCATGGATGGCGCGAAGACGGATGAACAGATCGCCGCTGAAGACAAGGAAAACACGGTCAATGAAGATGAAGTGAAGCCAAAGCGCGGCAGACGTGGCAAGCGTTCTGATTCTGCTTCTGATAGTGAGAAGAAGGAAGAAGCGGAAAGCACGGAACCGGAAACGGAGAAACCGAAAGAACGTAAGCGCAAGGAAAGGACGGTTGAACCCACGCCTGAAATCCTGACAAAGGACACCTATTTCTATCTTGCCGATGATGTCAATGTCGTGAAGAAACATGCCGGTGATCCGGTGCCGGAACATGCAGTCGAAATCGGTGAAGCTCAGTTCAATGCCGGGGTGGAAGCCATTTCAAAACATGCTTCAGATGATGAAGTAAGAGCGGCTATTGATTCCGCTGCCTTTATGAATATCCCTGAAGGAACGGATGAAGAAGTCCCGTTTGAAGAATTGCCTGAAACCCCACCTATGCCGCGCGCAAGTCGCCGCAGAAGGAAGGCATGATGATCTGGTGGTTCATCCTTGGTTGGGTACTTAGCGGCCTGACCAAGGAATCAGGGAATCGTGTATTCCTGTTTACGCTGATTATACTGTTGATGATTTTGTTTTCAATTTGAGAAAGGAAAAAAAGACAATGAGTAACATTTGGGATGATTATCAGAAGACAGTTGATGAGGATGCACTTCAGAAGGATATCAAGGAAGCAAGGAAGAACACGTTTGAAGACCTTCCGAAGGGCAAGTATCACGTGGAAATGAATAAGCTGGAAATGAAGATGTCCAAGACGGGAAAACCGATGGTTTCTATTTCCATGAAGGTCATTGACGGGGAACACAAAGGCCGCCTGATGTTCATGAATCGCGTGATTGGCGGTACGAAGAATGATGCCAGGATGATTGCCGGAATTGAAACTTGGCTTTCAAAGCTGGAAGCAGAAGATGATGGCGGAGAACTGATTGATGTTAAATTCAGGGACTATCCGCAGTTTGCTGACCTTGTAATGGATATTGCGGAAGCACTTGATGATATGGGGCTTCAGTATGACGTGGACTATGATGACAAGGCTTTCAACAGCATTGACATTTTAGGGGTTCTGGAATGATTTTCGCCCTTCCGGTTCCGCATCCAAATAAGGGTGTCGGAATCGGGGGGGGGGTAACTGGAAAGGGGTAAATGGCAATGATTTTCTATGATTTTGAGGTGTTCAAGCATGATTGGCTTGTTGTCGTGTCTGACACCAAAACAAAAAACATTTTCCCAATAATCAACAGCCCCGAAAAACTGAAGGAATTCTATGACAGGAACATCAACGATATCTGGGTTGGCTATAACAGCCGTCACTATGATCAATGGATTCTGAAATGCATCCTGTGCGGCCTGAATCCGAAAGAACTGAATGATTGGATCATCGTTAAACGAAACGAACCGTGGCAATTCAGTTCTTTGATGCGAAACATCCCGCTGAACAACTATGACTGTATGCCGAACCCACCCATTGGCCTGAAAACGCTGGAAGGATTCATGGGTTCCAACATTAAAGAAACAGATGTGCCATTCAACATTGACCGGAAGCTGACACCAGAAGAAATAGATCAGACGGTTTACTATTGCCGCCACGATGTGGAAGAAACCATGAAGGTTTTTATCCAGCGGAAGTCTGAATTTGATGCACAGTTCGGAATTGTGAAGGCGTTCAATCTTCCGCTGTCCAGCATAGGGGACACGGAAGCGCGGATCACAGCAAAGGTTCTGGAATGTGAACGGCACGAATGGCATGACGAATTTGATTACTTTTTCCTTCCATGTATCCAGTTGAAAAAATACAGATATGTGATGGACTGGTTCAAGAATGCAGTTCGTGACACTTCAACAGAATTAGGCCATACATTCAGCCCGGATGACTGGAATGATAAGAAATATTTTTATTCCCGTTCGTTGGAAACAGAAGTTGCCGGAATCCCGCACGTGTTTGGATTCGGCGGCCTTCATGGGGCAACAGCAAAGCCCATCCACACAAAAGGTCAGATATTGCATGTTGATGTCGGCAGCTATTATCCGTCCATGCTGATTGCGTGGGATTTGGTCACACGGGCGGCGCACAGGCCAGACCAGTACAAACATGTATATGACACCAGAATGGCGCTAAAACGGGCTGGAAAGAAGCGAGAACAGGCACCATACAAGAAGCTGCTGAATGCCCTGTCCGGTGCCATGAAGGACGCCACGAACCCGGCATATGATCCACGGAACAACAACTGTATGTGTATCAACGGGCAGTTGATGCTGCTTGACCTGATTGAACATCTGGAAGCTGTGCCGGGGTTCCAGCTTATCCAGTCAAATACAGATGGTTTGATTATTCAGATTCCTGACACAGACGAAGCATTCAACATGGTTGATGATATCTGTTTTGATTGGGAAACCCGGTGTTCCACAGACAAGTGTTTTATTCTTCTTGGACTGGACACCATAGCGGAAATCTACCAAAAAGACGTGAACAATTACTTGTGGATTGATGCCAAGGGCGGCGTAGAACGAAAAGGCGCATACGTGAAGGAACTGAAGGCCATAGATTATGACCTTCCGATTATCAACAGGGCGCTGGTTGAATACATGGTTCACAAGATTCCGGTCGAACGGACAATCAATAGTTGTGATGACCTGAAGGAATTCCAGAAGTTGGTGAAGTTGTCAGACAAATACAGATATGTGGAACATGAATATGGAACGCCTAATCTGCTGAGAGAGACACGACACCGGGACGGAAGTACAACCAAAGTATTCAAATATCCACATACGGAACAATACAGTTATAAATCATACCGGGTGTTTGCTTCCAAGGACATGCGGAATGGAAGAATCCTGAAGTGTAAGGGCGGTAAGCACAAACCGGAAAAGTTCGGCGGAACACCTGACCACTCATTCGTTTGGAATGACAGCACGGACGGGGTGAAGTGCCCGGCCAATCTTGACCGTGGATGGTATATAGACATAGCAAAAAAGCGATTGAAAGATTTTGGGGTGATTACATGACGGACGGATGGAAAGGAAATGAAAAGGTCTTCAAAACTTATGTTTTGGGTAATCCTTCCGGTGATGGCAAGCACCCAAAAGAAAAGGTAAAAGGCCGTGACCATATCCATGATTGGGATGAAGTCAAGAAGGAAGATTGTTTTGGTGCAATCCTGAATGATGAATTTGTGGATATAAGCTTTGACTCAAAAGAAGTGTTCAACGCTGTGTTGAACATGGCTGAACAAAATGGATGGAAGTGTTTAGCCCTTCCGTCTACACACGGCGGGCATACTTACTGGAAAAAATCACGAACACACAGGTTTAAGAACGGCACGGATAAGAAATTAGCGGTCGGATTTAAGGCAGATATTCACAGCGGATCAACCTATATCCCGTTGTGTGTCCATGGAGAAAAGCGGTTCCCACCAGAGTATGACGTTCTGGAAGGTGAAGACTATCAGGAAATTCCTGAAGAATTATGGCCTGTTGTTACATCCATTGACTTGTGGGGCATGAAGACCGGAGACGGACGTAATGACGAACTGTTCAAGTATATCCTGATCCTTCAGCGGTTGCAGATTGGAACGGATATTATCAGGCGAATACTGAAGAATGCCAATCAGTTTGTATTTGATACCCCGCTGGATGAATCGGAACTTGACGTAATCATGAGGGATGGAGCCTTTCAGGTTCCGAATTTCTTCAACGAAAACAACGCATTCCTGTTTGATAAATTCGCCCAATATCTGGTAAACACACAGCACATTGTGAAGATTCGTGGACACGTCCATGTGTACACCAACGGGGTATATGAATCCAGTCAGGAAGTGTTGGAAAAGACCATGATTGACATTATACCGAACCTGAAGGCGTCACAGCGGTTGGAAGTCCTGAAGTATCTGAAGCTGATTGCCCCGCCAATGGAACCGGCACCAGCGCGATATATCGCATTCAGAAATGGAATTTATGACCTTGAAACAGATGAAATGATGGATTATTCACCGGATTTTGTGATAACGAACAAAATCAATCTGATTTATGATCCTACGTTTTACAGCGAAGTGGGTGATAGAACCTTGAATGCTATGGCGTGTGGGGATACGTCTATCCGGGCATTGCTGGAAGAATGTGTTGGCTATTGTCTGTATCGTGAAAACAACATGCGGAAGGCGTTTATCCTGACCGGCGGGAAAAGAAACGGAAAATCTACTTTCCTTGACTGGTTAAAAAACACACTGGGGGAAGACAACATTTGTGCTCTTGATCTGAAAGAACTGTCAGACCGATTCAGCACAGCCATGATGTTTGGCAAGCTTGCCAACATTGGTGATGATATCGGGGATGACTTTCTTCAGGGCGGACAGGTGGCAATGTTCAAAAAGATCGTTGCCGGGAACCGGATCAAAGCAGAACAGAAAGGGCAAGACCCGTTTGAATTCAATCCGTATGTGAAACTGTTGTTTTCGGCCAACGACATTCCAAGGATGAAAGACCGAACCGGGGCGGTGCTTGACCGTCTGATCATCATTCCGTTTGATGCGGAATTCAAAGAAGGTTCCGCTGGATATGACAAACACATCCAAAGCAAGTTACGTTCAGAAGAAGCGCGGATGTACCTTATTCGGGTTGGTATTGAAGGGCTGAAGCGCATTCATCCGGAGAACGCAGAGTTTACACGAAGCGACAAGGTGGAAAAGCAGCGGGAAGAATACGAAAGCGAGAACAACCCTATCACTGGATTTATTCAGGATTCTGACGTTGATACAGATATTGTGAATGAATCAACGGCGGACGTATACCGGCGGTACACCGTGTTTTGTGCAGAAAACAACATGAACCCGATGTCAAAGATTCAGTTTTCCAAGGTTATCAAGAAAACCCTTGACCTGAAAATTGAATCCAGAAGGGTAAACGGTCGGAAATGCCAAGTATTTGTGAGGTGACAGAAATGAAAAGAAGTGATGTTTATATCATTCGCAACGATGGCAGCGGGAAAAAGGCTGTCAAGATAAAGGGGTACATGTTTGAGAAGAAGGGACACTGGTTTACTGTTCGGCATCGTGATCCTGATGAAACCGCGCACTACAAGAAGTGGATTATTTCTGATTTTGTAACCGGGCTGTGTATGACAGATACCAACAGCAAGCTCGATGATGTACCAGACGCATTACAGGAATCCATGATTGATAAGTTAATTGAGTTTTACAGTGATAATTCAACTAGCATATACAAACGTCAATCAACACATGATGAATTTGCGGAATACGCGCAGATGATCAACGAAGCGATGTTCGCAGACTCACCAGAAAATCCGCTGATTGACCTGTTACAAGAAGATGCCGGTGAATTATTCCGCTGATGGGGGTGGTTGCGTGAGTGAAGTATATGGCTATCCCACAATCCTTCTGTCTGATGGCACAAGGGAATTCATAGGCGGTGGGAATGGTGAAGAAACAGACGCCTATTTTCAACGGCTTATCCGTGAACGTCTTGGTGATGAAGCAGAAGACTTATACAATGCGCTGAAAGAATATTGGCAAATTTCCTATGAGGAAAGAGAAGAAGACAATGCGGAAGCGGAATCTTGGCGGAATTATGCGGTGGACGTATGGCACGAACTTCAGGAAATTGCATATGCAAAACGGATAGACAGGAAAAAACTGATCGCATTAACGGAAAGGATAGAAGGTGATTTGTGATGATGAATGTGGATGTCAGCATCAATCGGTTTTTCAACAGTATTGTTCATTTACGGTGGATAAGTTTTCCTGATTTGGGACTGAATGAAACTTTTTACAGTTATTACTATGCTGAAGCCAGACTTTATATCATTCGGGATGGTTTAACGGATCAGTTGTTTTTCGTGAAGGCTGATTCACCAAAGGACGCTTTTATGAAGTTCCACAAAAGAATGGAAGACGCATTGAATGCCGGTAGGTACGTAGATGGAGGGGAATACGATGATTAAAGTCGAAAATATTGAAGTGTGGGGATGGGAAAGTGCAATCAGGGGAATGCGGAATCCCATGAATTCATGGGAAAAATCGGACACGCTGTATTGTGATCGTGTGGATTGTGACCCTGACAGAACTTGCCCTTATTACGGGGAAGGCGGTTGTCATGGTTCGGATGGTGGTATTGTCCTTGGCAAGAATGATCTTGATCTTATGCGTAGATTGTTCAAAGCTGGAACTGAACACCGGAAGTATTTGCGGATGATCCATGTTTCCATGGACATCACAGCACCATTGTACTGGTGGAAGGAATTTGACACCTACAAGATTGGAACCACGGCAAACAGTTGCAGTACCATGCACAAATTGACTGCAAAGCCGTTTGAAACAACGGACTTTTCTTGTGACAAGCTTGGCCTTGAATCAAATGCAGTTCTTCAAACAATCGTCAATATTCTAAATAAGTCCCGGAAAGATTATCTGGATAGCAAAGAGAAGTTCTTCTGGTGGCAGATGATTCAACTTCTTCCATCATCTTATAACCAGCGCCGCACTGTTGATTTTGACTATGAAACAGCATTTTCCATGATCAGACAGCGCACCGGACATAAGCTGGATGAATGGAACGCATTTGTTGAAATCCTTAAAGATTTACCGTATGTGAAGGATATAGGTGATCTGAATGAAAAAAGCAATCACGTTCAAAGAGTTCAAAGCTGTTCAACGGATGCCATTGAACACGTTTAACAGGTGGGTCAGTTCCATCTACATGTCAGGTGTTCAGGATGGGTTGAAGGAAGGGGAAAAGGAACTGGACGAATGCTATACATTCACAACAGATGAATTGACCACATTCCTTCAGACGATTCCGGGAATTGGGCAGAAGACAGCGGAAAAGATCGTTGATGCAATCATTGAATCAGACTATTGATTTTTGAATATTAACTTTCAAGAAAGGAAATCAAGATGGAAGAAATCAAACCAGATAATGTCAACCATCCGGCACACTATGAGGTTGGTGGTTATGAATGTGAAAAGGTGATGGAAGCTGTATTTGGCAAGGCAGAAGTTGCCGTTTGGTCAAAGCTGAATGCCTTCAAGTATCTTTGGCGGTGTGATCATAAGCAGATGACGCCGACAGAGGACATTGAAAAGGCTGACTGGTATCTGAAAAATTATATAAGACTGATGGGGAAAACAAAAGATGTATGAATATGGGATGCGATTAAGGCCGTTTTCCATTGGATGTCAGCCAATGGAAGGACTGATTAATGTGAAACCGGAAACCACAACCGGCGGAAAGCATTACTGGAATGTCCTTGTTTATAAACGGGAACTGACAGAAAAAGAATTGAAAGATTATGAACTGGATGATCTGAATAAATGAGGTAAAGAAAATGACGATTAATGAATATCAGATAAATGCAATGAAGTTTGCAAACGGAATGAACCATCAGAATGCCAGCGACCTTCTGGTGAATGGTGTCATGGGTATGTGTGGCGAATCCGGTGAATGTATTGACATGGTGAAAAAAGCCAACTTTCAGGGGCATGATTTTGATAAACAGCATTTTGCCAAGGAATTGGGTGACGTTGCGTGGTACTTGGCTGTTTCTGCCCACGCTGTTGGCTATGATCTTGAAACCATCTTCCAGATGAACATTGACAAGCTGACAGCGCGTTACCCGGAAGGGAAGTTTTCTGTTGACCGTTCGTTACATCGTAAGGACGGTGATATCTGATGCCAGGCAGAAATCAGGAAGGCTATAGTGATCCAACGGCAAGCATGGCAATCAGTCACGTTGCCAAGGAAGAGAGAAGGGATGAAGAAGAAAGGACTTTGCGCCGGATTATCTACATCATGCGTTCCGTTGCGGCAGCATTCAATTTTGAAATTGTTGGGCGGATCACATTAAAGGACAAAGGAACCGGCAGGATTTACCGATAGGGGGGGTGAGAAATGATGCAGATCATCAAAATATTGATATGGTCGTTTTGGTTGTTTTGTTGCAACTGTCTGGTGGCATTTTTGTTCGTTGTAATTGGTTCTCTGATTTTTCATTATCACATCCATTTCTATGCCGGATTAATCGGTGGTGCCGTGCTATCCCTTTGCGAATTGATCTATGTCATTGTTGCCCTGAATCACAATCTTGATGATGGCGATTGGTATGACTGACAGCCAGCGCCCCCACCAACAATAGCGGTGGTTGTTGGTGAGGGTGTTCAAGTTTGTACAAGATGTGTACAAGATGAAATTGTTATCTTGAACGCCTTCAAAGCCTTGATTTTACTGGGTTTTTTGATAGATGTTCAAGATGGAAAAGATAAATCTTAATTTATTATATAAAAGACGGAATTTCGTAATTTCACACTTAAAATTAAAGTGTGAAATTACGAAAACGGGTAAATATAAATATATATAAGGATTTATCTTGTACAACTTGAACACACCCCCCGAAAAACCCAGTATTTATGCGGCTTAGAGGGTGTTCAAGATGATTTTTTATCTTGTACACATCTTGAACAGAACACTTGTTCTGAAATGCCGCAAACCCTTGATTTTACTGAAGATTTTAGATGTTGAGGTGTACAAGATGCAGAATTTTAACTTGAACAGGAACCTGAATGCAAAGCAATATCTGCTTCAGCTTCAGATTCTTGATACAAAGATTAACCAGAAGATTGAAGAATCCGCACAGCTACGAAGCATTGTCCAAGGTCGGGGTATATCATACGATTCAGAACGTGTACAAACGTCACCAACAGACGTGCAGGAAAATATAATTGTAAAATATCTTGACCTTGAAAGAGAAATAGACAAGATGATTGATGCATATGTTGATCAGAAAGACAAGATCATCAATCAGATTCATGAACTGTCTGATGTACGATACATCAAAATTTTGTTTGATCGGTATGTCCCTGATGAAAATGGACACACAAAGTCATTTGAACAGATATCAGTTGACATGCATTATAATTACACATATGTTTGTGATCTGCACGGACAGGCGCTAATTGCATTTGCCGAAGTTATCCGAAACAATCCGTAATAGGAATGTGTTATTATGATTGAGTGAAAATTTACTTCAGACCGTTGAAGGGTGCTAACATCTCCTACCTTCAGCGGTCTTTTTGTTTGAATGAAAGGCGGGTTAAAATGGCAAGCCATAAATTAACAAACAAAACGCTTGCCGAAAAATGGCAAGCATACAAAGAACATTGTGATTCGCATACAGTTCAGCGGACGGAATTCAGTCAGAGGGAATCAAAGTTCGTGACACAGACGGTTCCAAATCCCATCACATATACCATCAAAGGATTCTGTCAGTTTATAGGGATGACAGAGAATAATTTTTATGAAACATATGCGCCAAATCCTAAATTTGGGTTAGTCATCGCGCGTATGAGAGAAGAATGTGAAAACAACGCCCGGTCACGGTTTGAAGATGGTTCTATTCCAACACAGCTTTCCGGCCTTTGGATGTCCAGATATGACGGATATACAACAAAGCAGGAACAGAAGGTCACCGGAACCCAACAGGTGGTGATTGTGGATGACTGTGATCAGTAAAAACAGGATCAAGGCGTCAGAGTTCTTTGGCGGTGGATATAACGATTTCCTGAAGTATAAAGGTCGTTATCGTGTATTGAAGGGTTCGCGTGCTTCCAAGAAGTCGAAGAACACAGCGCTAAACATCATCTTTCGGATGCAGAAATATCCTGAAGCAAACGCATTGGTTGTGCGGAAGGTTTTCAGAACTTTGAAAGATTCCTGTTTTGCTGACCTGAAATGGGCGATTCATAGAATTGGCGTTGATGCAGATTGGGAAATCAAAGAATCCCCACTTGAAATCACACGTATTTCAACCGGACAGAAAATCCTATTTCGCGGCTTGGACGATCCATTGAAAATCACATCAATCAGTGTGGAACATGGTGTGCTGTGTTGGGTATGGATTGAAGAAGCCTATGAAATCATGAAGGAACAGGATTTTGATATTCTTGATGAATCCATTCGTGGTTCTGTACCAGATGGGCTGTTTAAGCAAATAACCCTGACCTTCAACCCATGGAATGAACGGCATTGGATGAAGCACCGGTTCTTTGATGATTTGGTTGGCTACGATTCGGAAAACAAGCCAATATATAAGCCACGAAAGAACCCGCTGTCAGATGATGGCCAGATATTGGCAATGACCACAAATTACAAGTGTAATGAATGGTTAGATGCATCAGATCTGAAAGTCTTTGAAGACATGAAGAAGCGCAATCCACGGCGGTACAAGGTCGCAGGTCTTGGCGATTGGGGAATTGTGGAAGGTCTGGTGTATGAGAACTGGAAAGAACAGAAATTCACGCTGGACGATGTGCGCGGATTCCATACAGTGTGCGGCCTGGACTTTGGTTATACCAACGATCCTTCCGCATTTTTTATTGGTTTTCTGGATTTGGAAAACAAACGCCTGTATGTGTGGGATGAAATGTATGAAACCGGATTAAGCAACCGGAAGATATATGAAACCATCACGGGCATGGGATATGGGAAAGAAACCATCACAGCGGATTCGGCAGAACCAAAATCCATTGATGAATTGCGTTCTTTGGGACTGTATATTCATGGGGCAAAGAAAGGCAAGGATTCCATCAACAACGGGATTCAGTGGATTCAGGATTTGGAAATTATTGTTCATCCGTGCTGTGTGAACTTTCTGACAGAAATATCTAACTACATGTGGAAATCCGACCGGTTCGGAAAGAAGCTGAATGAACCGATTGATGATTTTAACCATCTGATGGATGCCATGAGGTATGCACTTGAACAGTATATTCTTGGCAATGGGTGGATTTATTAAGGCGGTGATGAAATGCTGACAAAAGAAGAACTGAAGCTGTTCATTGACGAAGATATGGCCTCAGTGAAAAAGCAACAGGCGCTTACCGGCGCACGGTACTATGACGCCGAACATGATATAAAAAATTGCCGTCTGTTTTTTTATAATTCAGATGGCCAGTTGGTTGAAGATACGACAAGGGCGAATGTGAAGATTCCCCATCCGTTTTTCACAGAATTAACGGATCAGGCCACACAGTACATCTTGTCGGGTGATGATCCGTTTGTTGTGTCAGATGATCCAGACCTTCAGGATGAGCTGGACAGCCGGTTTAACAATAACGATGACTTCCGGGCGGAACTGTCAGACCTGATTACAGACTGTCAGACAAAGGGATTCGCGTACATGTACGCGCTGAAGGATGCCAATGACAAGATGCGCTTCACATGTGCGGATGCCATTGGCGTGATTGAGGTGGAAGGCCGTTTTGCCGGTGATGGTAAAGACCATGTGATTTACTGGTATATTGATCGGATCGACAAAGACGGGCACAGGATCAAGAAAATTCAGGATTGGGACGATTCAGAAACCCACTATTACACACAGGATGATGAAGGCGAAATTCAGGATGATGCGGATGAAATTTACAATCCACGTCCACATGTTCTGTATACCAAGGGGGACGGTAAAACCTATGGTGAAGCTCTTGGGTTTGTTCCGTTCTTCCGGCTGGATAACAACAAGAAACAGTTTTCCAACCTGAAGCCGGTCAAGGAACTGATTGATGATTATGACATGATGGCCAGTTCCCTATCCAACAACCTGATTGATTTTGATCATCCGCTATATGTGGTCAAGGGGTTCCAAGGCCACAATCTGGATGAACTTCAGCAAAACCTGAAAACCAAGAAGATGATTGGAACCGCACCGGATGGCGGTGTGGAAATTCACACGGTCGATGTTCCGTTTGAAGCCAGAAAAACAAAAATGGAACTGAATGAAAAGAATATTTACCGGTTCGGTTTCGGTCTGAATCTGTCCGACTTGAAGGATACAAGCGCCACAACGAACATTGCGATCAAGGCAGCCTATTCCCTTCTTGACTTGCGGTGCAATCGTCTGGAAACACAACTGAAGAGATTCTTGCGGAAGGTTGTTAACGTGGTCATTGATGAAATCAACAAGGAACAGGGCACGGATTACCAGACAGATTCCGTTCATTTTGAATTCACTCATGAAGTTATGTTGAACGAACAGGAAAACGCAACGATTGAAAAGACGGATGCAGAGAAGAAACAGATCGAAATCAACACGCTCATTTCTCTTCAGTCTGTCATTGGCGATGAACAGGTTGTACGTATGATCTGTGATATTCTGGACATTGATTATGATGATATCAAAGATCAGATTCCGAAAGATGATCCTTATGCAGATTTAGAATCACAGTTAGGCGGTGAAGGCAATGGCATTGAACAACCGGATGAAGGAAGTCCAGAAAGCGGCGCTGAGTGATGAAAAGCACACCATTCAGCTACTTCAGCGGATATATGAACAAGCTGCCAAGGACACAGAAGCCAAGATTGCCGCACTAAACGCACGGACAGACCTACAGAACATCCAGTCTATTGTTTACCAGAAACAGTATCAGGAAGCGTTGAAGAAACAGCTTGATGGGATTATCAATGATCTGCATACACAATCATTCACAACGGTTTCTGAATATCTTGGCAAATCCTATGAACATGGGTTTTATGGCACTCTTTATGATTTACACGGTCAGGGAGTGCCATTTCTGTTTCCGATTCGTCAGGATGAAGTTGTCAAAGCCCTGAACAATGATTATTCCAACATTGCCAAGAACCAGCGCGGCAAGGATATCTATAAGCGCATGGGCGAAAATACAGATTACCTGAAAAAGGCAGTCCGTGCGGAAGTATCACGGGGTATCGCAAACGGTTCATCTTGGCTGGATATGGCAAGCCACGTGGCAAAGGGAATGAACAGCCCGTTTAACCGGGCAATGAAGCGGGCGTTCTTGATCACCCGTACAGAGGGGCACAGAATTCAGAATCAGGCAACCGTGGATGTGCAGAAACGTGCAAAGGGCTTGGGTGCTGACATCGTGAAACAGTGGGATGCCACACTGGATGCCAATACAAGGCCATGGCACGCTGAAGCTGACGGACAAATTCGGGAAATTGATGAGGAATTCGATGTTGGCGGCGAAAAGATGAAAGCGCCAGGAATCGGTGGTTCCGCACGGAACGTGTGTAATTGCCGGTGCGTACTTCTTCAGCGTGCAAAATGGGCGTTGGGTGAAGCTGAACTGAAAACCCTTCAGGACAGAGCATCATTCTTTGGATTGGACAAATCAAAGTCATTTGATGACTTCAAACGGAAGTATTTGAAGTTGCCTGATGATGCTGATAAATTAGAAGTACCAGATGTATCACGCTGCCACTATGGAACAACAAAAGATTATTCACGGCTTACAAAAGTACACACAAAAACCGTCAGCAAAGGCGATGCGGCACAAATAGCAAAACATACTAAAAGTGACGGATCACCCGGTGGATATGTAGCTACCCATAATTACACCAACATTAATTCAAATATGCGTGGTGATGGGTATGCGGGAAATAAACTTGACGCTGATGACCTGAAAACAATAGATTCAATGCGGAAAGCAATTTCACAATGCACTACTGATGATGATTATATAGTGACACGATATGTAAATGCTGACTATCTGTCCAAAGTCTTTGGTATAATGGATAGTAAAGGGCGTGTGTTGGGAAGTAGTGATATTGATTCTGTTCATTGGGGTGGACGTAGGGTAAAAGAATTCAGAGCGGCTACGCTAAAAACCCTGAAAGATGCCACTGGTACAATACTGACAGAAGACGCATTTATGTCAACGAGTTTTCTTAGAGATAAGAACATTATGTCAGATAAACCGGTCAGAATGTCAATCAATGTTGCGAAAGGCACACACTGCTATATCCCAAAGAACAAGAAGGAAAGTGAATGTATTTTTGCTGACAAGTCAAGGTTACTTTTGACAGATGCCATTGACAGCATAGATGGTAAAATTGAACTTGTATTCACATTGATAGAGGGGTGACCATTATGACAGCATCGGAACTGTATGCTATGGTAATGAAAAAAGAATATAATGCCGTTTTAGATGAACTTGAACGCTTACCCCCGTCTGTGTTAAATGAATTTGCAGAAGAATTCATAAAACACAATCAGAATGCGGGGGATGATTTTGTTGATAGATTGTCAGATGAACAGTATGAACGATTCAAATATTTAGGATCATCTGAGAGGCAACGGAAATATTTCATGCGCATTCCTGATGACAAGATGACAGAAAAGGATTGGGCTGATTTACAGGCAACAGATTTTTGATATTATTGATAAATGAAATGCGTAGGTATGCAAGAAAGGCGGTTTATATGACCGCCTTTTTTCGTGCCCTAACAAGTTATCAATGAAACATTAAAAACGCCTGTATGACCGTTATATGAGGTCAGAGAGGGGGTTCTACATGTGCATGAGAAGCACAGAAAGGCGGTGATCCAGCTTATCTTCCAGCCATGGGTTAAATGGCATGGGGAAGGCCACACTTCACGGTGTGGTCTTTTCTTTTGTCCAATAAAGGGTGATGACGTTTAAAAGCACCCCGAAATAACCGCCGGTCACAGCGGATATACAAAATGTGATTGGTTCCCGGTAGACACCGGATATAAAAACAGCAATCAAAGAGAGGAAAACAATTATGAATCTTGAATTTCTGAAGGCAATCTTAGGTGATGATCTGTTCAATCAGTTTGTTGAAAAACTGAACGCTTACAACGGCGATGAAGCCAACAAAGACAAGCAGATCAAGCTTGCAAACCTGACAGATGGCGGCTATGTGTCCAAGGATAAATACACAGACCTTGAAACGACACTGACCGGCAAGCAGTCAGAGCTGGAAAAGGCAAATGGACTGATTGAAGAACTGAAAAAGGGTGCCGGAAAAGACACAGAACTTCAACAGAAAATCAGCGGTTATGAAGCACAGGTTGCAGACCTTCAGGCCGAAAATAAACGCCTGAAAGCTGAAAACGCGCTGAAGTTTGCGCTGATTGAAGCCGGTGCAACAGATGTGGATTATGTGTTCTACAAGGCCAGTGAAAAGCTGAAGGCTGACGGCAAGACCATTGATCTTGGGGAAGATGGCAAGGTAAAGGGTGTTGACGATCTGATTACTGGACTGAAGACGCAGCTTCCCAACCAGTTCAACACCGGTAAGGATGGCGGCGATGGCGGCAAGATCGTGGAACCGAACAACCTTCCGCATGGTGACGGTGAAAAGACAGTCACCATTGATCAGTTCCGAAAGATGGGTTATCAGGAAAGATTGAACCTGAAGAAATCCAACCCTGAAGCATTCCATAAGCTTTCAGGCATGTAAACAAATATGAAAGAGAGGTAATAAGTTATGCCTAGAGTAGGTAATTTTGGCGGATTTGAATTTGATGAGGAAGTATTTTCCAGCATGATGCAGGAAGCGGATTTTTGGAGCAACCCGATTCTTGCTTCTGGTGTCGTTAGTGAGGATCAGACAATCATGAGCCTGATTGGTGATCACGGTAATGTGGCAACCATTCCGTTCTATAAGCCACTTTCCGTGTTTGACAGCGGAATGGATGCGCTGAACAACGATGGCCAGACCGACAACACACCGGTTCAGGTGTCCGGCGGCAAGCAGACTTGTATGCTGATCCAGCGGATGAAGGCATTCAAGGCACAGGATTTTACCAAGGAGCTGACCGGCGCCGACCCGATGACCAACATCAAGTCCAAGATTCAGAACTACTACACACAGGTGTGGGAAAAGGAACTGATGAATATCGTTGATGCGGTTCTTGGAGTTACTGCCCTGAAGTCCCACATTTACGATATCACAGCGGTTGGGGATGGTTCCATTCAGGATACTTCCCTGATTGATGCAGAGCAGACCGCACTTGGCGACAAGGCGGAAGGTCTTGGTCTTCTGGTGATGAATTCCAAGATTTATGCAAAGTACAAGAAACTTGGCATGGTGGACTATGACAAGTATACAGTTGGCCACGTTCTTCAGACGGAAGTAACCCTTCCGCGCATCGGCGGTAAGATTCCGCTGGTGACTGATTACTATACTTCCGAAACAACCGGAAGCAGCGATGCCAAGAAGACGGTCTATAAGACTTATCTTCTCGGTGAGGGCGCGTTCCTGTCTTGCGATAAGACGAACTATGAGAACCAGTACACCACGAACTATGACCCGGAGACTTCCGCAGGTGTTGAGAAATTCTACACCAAGCAGGGCAAGGTTCTTCATCCGAATGGACTTTCCCTTGAGGTTGACAATATTGCCAAGGAATCCCCGGATTTTGCAGAACTTGGAAAGTCCGCGAACTATTCCCTGAAGTTCAATGCAAAGAACGTGAAGATTGGTGTCATGAAGTCCCTTGGATAATCCTGGACTTGGAAGGGGTGAACCCGATGATTGTAAAAGTTGAAACATTAACTTCAATGAGTGAATTCAGGGGTGTTGATTCAAACACCCTTGAACGAAAATTGAACAGCGTTGAACAGCTTATCCGGGCATACACCAACAATAATTTCCAGAATCGCGCCGTGAGGTTTGAAGCACGTTCGGAAGGTTCCAAACTGATTGCTGATAATTTAGCCGTGTTGCCTTTCCTGAAGGAAGGTGACACGGTTGAAATTAGCCAGTCAACTGTTAATGACGGTCTGTATGTGGTTAAATCGGTCATCGGTGACACGGTGGCTGTTGACCGTGATCTGTTTTTGATTGGCCACAATCTGGTTACGAAAGTAGAATATCCGGCTGATGTTCAGGAAGGTGTGATTAACCTTCTTCAGTGGGAAATCGAAAATCGGCAAAAGGTTGGAATCAAGCAGGAAACCCTTTCCAGACATTCCGTGACATATTTTGATCAGGACGCGAACAATCAGGTTATGGGCTATCCGGTGGCTTTACTTGGTTTCCTTGCGCCATATATCAAGGCGAGGTTCTGATTATGAAGATCGGTGGCAATGTATATGGCATCATTCAGGTAAAAACATCAGAGAAAAACGAGTTTGGGGAACGTGTTCCGACATGGCACGATGCTTTTTCACTTAAAGGGTGGCTTGATCTTTCTAACGGTACATCCGATTACCTGAATTACAATGCAAAGGTTCAGGATTCCACGCATATTTTTATCTGTGATGTGTTTGATCTGGACAGCGTGACAGACCCGGACACCGGAAAAACGGTTGATGTCACCAAGGATAATGCCCGGATGCTGGTGAAGGGCAACCCATACGCCATACTGTTGATTGATAATCCTATGGAACTGAACCAGCAATTTGAAATCTATCTGAAATTCATGGAAGGCGGTGCATGATGGCTGATTTTGAATTCAAAGATAATAGTGCTGCTGTCAAAGGCGCGTTGAAGGAAGCAGCTATTGCCTTTTTAAATGAAGTCGGTGGTGAAGTCGCTTCCAGAACTAAACAGAATTCAAGGCGTAAGACCGGAAAGACGGCTGGTTCATGGACATATCAGGTGGATGAATCTGGGTACAAAGTAACGATTGGTTCGGGTGAAGAAAATGCCGTGTGGGAAGAACTGGGAACCGGTGAATATGCCGTGAATGGTGATGGGCGTAAAGGTTATTGGGTATTTGTAGAAGGCCAGTCAAAAGGCGGTGGCGGTGGAAAAACGCTTGATCTTGCCAGCGCGAAAAGGGAAATGGCGATGTTGCGCCGCAAAGGACTGAATGCCTACTACACCAAAGGTAAGCGCCCAAACAAAGCACTACAGCAAGCCGGTAACAGTGTGGCACCATTGGCACAGGCTGCCGCTGAAAAGGCATTTGGAAGGATTAACTGATTATGGAAGACGTGATTCAGTGGATTGCTTCACAGTTGGAATCAGCCGGTGTGCCATATGAATTTGAGGAATGGACAGATGTGATCAAATATCCGTATTTTGTCGGTGATTATGATGAATCCCCCGGAGCATATGAAGATGGGGTTTCTGATTCGTTCTTCAGGATCACAGGGTTCACACGTCACACATGGGCTGAACTGTATGCGGTCGATAAGAAATTAAAACAGATGTTCCCCCGGACTACGGGGAAGACGGCGATTCTTGGCGATGGTTCAGGAATTGCCGTTTTTTATGATTCTTCTGCACCGGAACCAACCGGAGAAGAAGAATTAAAAAAATTAGAAATCAGATTACAAATAAAATTTTGGAAAGTGGGGTAAATTATGGCTGATTATGCTGAAATTAAATCTTCAGGCATTACCGACAAGACACCCGGCAACATCCTTCTTGGTGCCGGTACGATTCACAAGGGGCTGAAGTATGATGCACAGAAGAAGGCGTGGAATTTTGCGGAATCCCTGATTGGTGCAACATCCGGCGGAAACAAGTTTTCAATCAAGCCTGAAATTAAGCAGATTGAAGTTGATGGTGCGTGGGTTCCGGTCAAACAGTTTGACATTAAACAGGGTGGCACGGCAGAAATGGAAATCAACCTGATTGAGCTTTCGCCGGATATCCTGAAAGCCGTTGTCATTGGCCAGGAAAACACACAGGGTGCGCCGGAAGGATACACGCTGATTGAGGATAAATCCAAGATTGAATCTGGTGATTATCTGGACAATATCGCGTTTATTGGTAAGCGTCTTGATGGTGTCCCGATTGTGGTTGTTCTGGACAACGCGCTCTGCACTTCCGGACTGGAAGTTGAGGGAAAGAACAAGGATGCCAGCGTTACGAAGTACACATTTGCATCCAGACAGGACATTGGTGGTGATCTGACTACCATTCCGTATCACATTTATTTCCCGAAAACAGCATAAATATTCAGACACATAGCAACGGATCAGCTGCATTAAAGCAATAATTGTCTGAATATTAGAAAGGAATGAACCATGAAAGTAAAGGTGGTTGAATCCTTCCATGATATCCACGGCGGTGAACTTCATCGCCGTGATTCATTTTTGGAAGTGACAGACGAACGATATCACGAAATCGTGAAGTCTGGTAATTATGTTGTCCCTGTTGATGACAAATCAAAAGACGAACAGAAGAAAGGATGAATTAACCAATGGCTGAATTCACAAATTTTACCAATGACACGTTACCGATAAGACCGATGGCACAGGCGCAGGATATGGCAGCATCTGTACAGATGAACAATATACAGAGTGCAGTCATGCAGAAGACAGTTGCTCAGAATGCCGTTGAACAGGTTCCTGAACCGGTTCAGGAGACAAAGCCATACACACTTAGAACACTGTGTGCTGATGATCTGTTCCCAATGGCAAGAAGCATTTCCAAGATTGGGATTGATCGCTTCCGCGATGCCTTCAACCAGAACGACATTAAAGCCCTTATCAAGTCCCTGAACAAGCAGGAAGGGGCTGATGATAGCGACAACGCGCCGGTTTCGGATGACGTTGTGACTTCCGTTGGTATGTCGGTAGTGCTGTCTATGACACAGGTTGTACTTTCGCACATTTCTGATTGCCGAACGGATATCTACACATTCCTTGGTGGCGTATCCGGTATGAAGCCGGAAGCAATTGCAACGCTTCCGATTGAGGTTTTTGCTGAAATGGTTGTTGATGTCATTCAGAAGCCTGAATTTGAAAATTTTATCAAGGTTGTTTCAAAGTTGCTCAAATAACAGAACTAGAATTTGCAGACCTGATTTATCACAGGTATGCAAGCCCTACAACGCTGTTAAATGAGGTAATCGCCGCCGGGCAATTACCAGAATTCATTGATCTGGTAATCAAAAAGCGTGAAGAAGAAAGGGATTGGGAATATTACCTTCATCGGATTTTTGATAAATCATTCAACGATTTTGTGAATGAAATGGAGACAGAAACGCAAACCCGGCAGACGTTTGACGTTGAAACAACACTTCAGGATTCCATAAGTATGATGACAGACTTCAGCCCTGAAGAATGAGGGGTAAATAATGGAATTATTTAAGATATTCGGTACATTAGCCCTGATGGGTGCTGATAATGTCAACAGAGAATTGGACGATGTAACCGGAAAGGCGAACAACACACAAGATAAATTTTCTTCCGCTTGTAAAAAGATAGGAACAGCCCTTGCAGGTGCATTCACGGCAGATAAGGTTATACAGTTTGGCAAGGACGTTGTTACAACGGCTGGACAGTCGGAAGCGTCATTTGCCAAGGTTACAACCCTTCTGGATACAAGTAAAGTCAATACAGATGCATATTATGCCAGTGTGAAGAAAGGGGCAAATGAAAGCCACGTTTCTGTGTCCGATTTTTCAGAAGCACTATATCAGGCGTTATCCGCTTCCGTGGATGCCGGACATGCTGTTGACTTTACAACAAAGGCCGTTGAACTATCCAAGGCCGGTTTTACATCAGCGGCAACCGCCGTGGATGTCATGACCACGGCAATCAACGCTTATGGGCTATCGGCGGATGACGCTGATCATATCAGCGATAACCTGATTACAACACAGAACTTAGGTAAAACAACCGTTGATGAACTTGCCGCCAGTATGGGTAAGGTCATTCCTACGGCTTCCGCCTATGGAGTGAACATCGACAACTTGTGTTCTTCCTATGCGATCATGACAAAATCCGGTATCGCAACGGCTGAATCCACCACATACCTGAAAGGTATGCTGAATGAGTTGGGCGATTCTGGTTCTGACGTATCGGCGGTGTTGAAGGATAAAACCGGAAAGAGTTTCGCAGAATGCATGAATTCCGGTATGTCCCTTGGTGATGTGCTTCAGGTCTTGTCCGATTCTGTGGATGGGAACACAACGGAGTTCGCGAACCTGTGGCATAGCCAGGAAGCCGGAACTGGTGCACTTGCTCTTGTAAACGCCGGTTCAAAGGAATTCAATTCTACGCTGAACCAGATGCAGAACAATGCCGGAGCAACTGCTTCTGCCTATGAAAAAATTGAAGGCACGATGGAAGCCAAGACCGAAGCGCTCAAAGCTAAATTCAGCAACTTAAAATCTGAGCTTGGTGAAAAGCTGATTCCTGTGGTGGATAAGGTTGTTGACGCGCTTAGTAACAAGGTGATTCCGACAATTGAAAAGGCTGGACAGTGGATTGAAAAACACAAAACCCTTGTTGAATCTCTTGCCGCCGGAGTGCTTGCGGCGGTCGGTGCTTATACAGCATTCAGAACAGCCCTTGCCATTCAGTCTGCATTACAAGCGGCGCATACTGCACTACTTGCAGTCAAAGGTGCAGAAGAAGGAATGACCACGGCACAGTTGCTACTAAATGCGGCAATGAACGCCAACCCCGTTGGAATCGTTGTTGTGGCTATCGGTGCACTCGTTGCGGCGTTTACATACCTTTGGAATACGTCAGAAGGCTTCCGTAATTTCTGGAAAGGATTATGGGACGGCCTGAAGAATATCGTATCAACGGCGGCTGAAGGAATCAAAGGATTCTTTGGTGGTGTTGCTGATAGGTTCAAAGCAATGGGCGATTCTATCAAGGAACACGGCGGCGGAATCAAAGGAACGTTTACAGCCCTTGGGGATCATCTCAAAGATTCTTTTAGCAAAGGCTTTGAAGCGGCCAAGGGCTCAACAAACAACTTTTTTACGGATTTGCAAGTGTCCTATGAAGAAGGCGGTGGCGGTCTTAGCGGCGTTGTTGAAGCCATTATGGATAAGCAGAATGACCTTATCCGTGGAGCATTTACAACAATCGGAAACCTGTTTGGCGTAAATCTGGACGGGATTGCTGATAAGATTATTTCCTTCCGGCAGAACGTCCGTGACAAGGTTGTTGACCTGATCTATAACATTCAGAATACAGTTGTGGACTTCTTCAGCGGTATAGGTGAAAAGATAAGCGGGTTCTTCAACGATGTAATTACGGCAGTTGGAAATTTCTTTAGTCCTGTAATTGACGCGATCAGTACCGCATGGGAAACAATCAAGAATGTGGTTCAGGTCGGGATCATGTTCATCAAGGAATTGCTGTCGGCGGCAGTACAGATATTAATGATCCCGTGGCAATTTATATGGCAGAATTTTGGTAATGAGATCACAGCGGCGTGGGAAACCATCAAGTCCATTGTATCAACCGCGCTGAATGCCATCAAAACGACAATATCCACTGTCTGGAATGCAATCAAAGCGGTCATGGAACCGATTCTAAACGCCATAAAAACGGCAGTTGAAACGGCTTGGAATGCCATTAAGAGTGTAACCACAACTGTATTCAATGCGGTGAAATCGGTATCTGAAACAGTATGGAATGGGATAAAATCAGTCATTACAACAGTTGCAGACGCCATTAAGTCGGTAATTACATCCGTGTGGAATGCCATTAAATCGGTTACAACCACGGTATGGAATGCAATTAAGTCTGTCATGACAACCGTGGTGAATGGTATCAAGTCGGTTGTAACATCTGTATTCAATGCCGTTAAAAGCACGGTAACAAGTATTTGGAATGGAATTAAGTCCACTACTACATCCGTGTGGAATGCCGTGAAAACAGCCGTATCAACACCAGTGAACGCAATTAGATCAACGGTCACCAGTGTATTCAATTCGGTAAGGTCAACGGTTTCAAGCGTGTTCAACAGTATTCATTCAACTGCTTCATCTGTTTGGAACAGTATCAAATCTGCAATTACCAGACCTGTTGAAGCCGCGCGGGATGCGGTAGGAAATGCAATTCAGCGGATGCGGTCATTCTTCCACTTTTCGTGGTCGTTGCCGCACTTGGCACTTCCGCACCTGTCCATAAGCGGACACTTTTCTATCAATCCGCCGTCTGTGCCGCATTTCGGCATTAGCTGGTATAAGAAGGCTATGGAACAGCCGTATTTATTCACGCAGCCAACCATATTTGGCATGAATCCGGCAACTGGACAGGCAAAGGGTGCCGGTGAAGCCGGTGATGAAATGATGTACGGCAAAACCAACTTGATGAATGATATCAGAACAGCGGTAGCGGCTGAAAACAATGATGTAGTTCAAAAGGTAAATGAAATGTTCAACAGACTGTTGAACATCCTTGAACAGTATTTCCCGGAATTTGCAAACCTGAAAATGGTGCTTGATTCTGGTGCCCTTGTTGGAGAACTTGCCCCGGCGATGGATGAAGAAATTGGAGACATTATCAGAAAAAAGGAAAGGGGTGCTAATTGGTGATTGGTATAAAATTTGGAATCAAACATTCGTACCGTGATTTTGGTATGTACCTGACCAAAAAAGAAATATCCCTTCCAAAGGCAAAAACAGAAAAGGTCAGTGTCACCGGAAGGGATGGTGACATTGATCTGACTGAAGCGCTCGGTGATAACGTCCGGTTTGAAAACCGGACGTTAAAATTCACATTCACAACCGTGGATTACAAGAAATGGGCACAGTCATTGTCAGCCGTAGCAAATTATTTACACGGCCAAAAAATGCAGATCATCATGGACGCAGACCAGCAATATTACTATTACGGTCGGTGTTCCATTAATGAATTTGAAACCAATAAGGCAACCGGGAAGATTGTCATTGAATGTGACGTTGAACCTTACAAAATTGAAGTAAATGGCCCATATGAACCTTGGCAATGGGATCCATTTAGTTTTGTTGATGGTGTAATCCGTGATTCGGAAATCACGGTTGCCACATCCGCAACGGTAAATCTAATTAACAAACGAAAAATCGTATCCCCCACCTTTATTTGTTCCAAGGCAATGAGCGTCACGTTTGAGGGAACTACGTACAATCTGACAAGCGGGGAAAACAAGGTTCTGGATATCCGGCTTCAGGAAGGTGATAATCCGGTTGTGTTCAAATGTTCAGGAACAGGGACGGTAAAGATCAGGTATAAAGGGGGTTCATTGTAATGTATAGGGTAACTTGTGACAATGTAACTCTTTACGATACACGTGACGAAGATTTGGTTCTTATTGATCCAAAAGTTACGTTGGAATTAAACAGTCCGGGTTCGTTCACGTGTAAGATTCCGCCCACACATCCACACTATAACGTCCCGCAAAAGATGCTGTCCCGTGTGACAGTTTATCAAGACAGTGAAATCCTGTTCAAAGGCCGTATCACGAAAGATGATACAGACTATTACAACAGGAAAGAATTGTACTGTGAAGGTGAATTGGCGTTCCTGAACGACACGGTTCAGCGCCCGGCAGAATACCACGATCTGACCCCAAGGGAATATTTTGCAAAAATTGTGGAAATTCACAACAGCCAGGTGGAAGCCGATAAACAGTTTGAAGTTGGCATGGTAACTGTAACCAATTCTACAGATAATGTTTACCGGTATACCAACTGGGAAAGTTCCCTGAAAACAATCAAGGAAGATTTGATTGATGATATGGGCGGATATATCCGTGTCAGGAATGAAGACGGTCACAGATATCTGGATTATGTCAAAGATTACGGAGTTATCAATCAGCAAGTTATCGAATTTGGTGAGAATCTTCTGGATTTTACCCGTGGAATAGACATGACAGACATTGCAACAGTTGTTGTTCCGCTGGGAAACCGTCTGAAAGAATCATCAATTCCGGCATTGGAAGAACGGCTGACGATTAAATCCGTCAACGGTGGGAAAGATTATGTTGTAAATCAGGATGCTGTGAAAAAATACGGATGGATTGTGAAGGTGGTCACATGGGATGATGTAACTACACCCGAACGGCTGAAATCGCATGGCGAAAAATGGCTAACAGATGAACAATTTGAGAATATGACGATTGAAGCCAAGGCTGTTGATCTCCACTATGTGGATGATACAAAACAGGCTATCAGGTTGGGTGATCAGGTGCGTATTGTGTCGGAACCGCACGGGTTAGACAAATATTTCCCGGTCACAAAGATGACCATTTCGTTGAATCAGCTATCACAGAATACACTGACATTCAATGGAACTGTGAAGGCCAGCGTGTCCACCAAAACAAACGCCATTTCCCAAAGTCTGAAAACACAGATTGAGGAACTACCAACAAAAAATGCCGTTGTTGCTGATGCAATTAAACAGGCAACCGCCCTAATAACCGCCGCAACACACGGGTATGTGACCATAGCGGATGATGCAAATGAACTGTTTATCTGCAATGATCCAGACTATACCAAGGCAACCAAGGTGTGGCGCTGGAACCTGAATGGCCTTGGCTACAGTTCAACAGGGTACAAAGGGAATTATGAAACCGCAATTACCATGGATGGGCAAATCCTTGGCGATCGTATCGTTGGTAATTCCGTGGATGCATCGAAACTGACCGTAGATTACAAAACATCTGTAACAAAGGAAATTGCAAGCAAGGCGCAGGAAGCACAACAGAATTCCGAAGAATATGCCGACAATCAATTAAAGAATTATTACACCAAAGGTGAAGTTCAGACAGTCATCCAGAATACCAAAGATTCTATACTGCTTTCGGCAAAAGAAACCGCCACACAGTATGTTGATAACAAACTTGAATATTACGCTACAAAATCGGAAGTAAAGATTACAACTGATGGCATATCACAAACTGTGCAGAAGAAAGTTGGATACAACGATGTAGTAAGTGCAATCAATCAGAGTGCGGAAGACATTGCTATCAAAGCAAGCAAGATAAAACTGGAAGGGCTTGTTACAGCGAATGGCGGATTCAGTATTGACACATGGGGGAACGTTACTGCTAAAAACGGTACATTCTCAGGAAACATCAAAGGGTCAACAATTACAGGATCAACCATAAACATTGTAGATGGCAATGGCTGCACGATTGACTTGAATGCATCAGGGCTACAGATCAATGCTAACAAGAATACAAATATTTTTGGTTATCAAGGTGGAATATTACAGATTGGAACTACGAAATCCATTCTTGACAGCATGTTTAGTCCGATAACATTTGCAGAATACGGATACAACAAATTGTGGAATGTTCCGCTTGCCGATGGGTGCAATAAATTCCGGTTCGTGTGGAATGTTATGTCTTCATCGTATGTAGAAATTCAAACACTGTTCGGTGCGTATGGAATATCGGTATGGCCTTCTGACAGGAAATTCAAGGAAAATATCAAAAATAGTGAAATCAATGGGATTGAAGAAATAATGAAAATCCCGCATTTCTCATATGATTGGAAAAACAAAGACCTTCACGTTGATTGCGGATACGTGGCGCAAGACATGGAACAATGTAATGAATTGTATGTCATCCGTGTGCCACAGACAGACAATCAGGGGAAGGAAGTTGGTGTGAATTTACAAATCAATGAACAGCATATCATGCCAGTTATTACGAAAGCCCTTCAGGAACTGATTGAAAAGGTGAACACTTTGGAAAGGAAGGTATCTTAATGGATAACAATCAGGTTCCGCTTTCTGTGATGATGGAAAACGCCAATGGAAAACTTACAGCGGCGTTTTCTCAGATCGCACAGGAAACGCACTTACCGGCATACCTGTTAGAAGGTATTGTTGCTGGTATTTTGTCGGATATCAGAAAACAGAAAAACATAGAACTTGCCGCCGACTATGCTGCCATGAATAAAGCAGATAAAGCAGATAATACAGAAAGTGAGGAAAAAACGGATGGCTGATATAAAGCAGTACACAGACCAGATTGCAAATGCCGTATACGGTGAGGAAGTCAGGGGTTCAATCATCAACGCACTGAACAAGGTCAATGATGATAACAATTCCTACGCACAGATTAAGTCCGATGTGGTAGCCGCAAAGGATGATGTATCAGCACAGGTTGCCGCATTTGATCAAAAAGTTGCCAATGCACAGAGTGCAACCACGGCACTGACCAATGCCACGAATACGGCAAACACGACAAAGAAAAACCTTGATGCGTCAGTGTCAGCGGCGAATACGGCAAAAACAAATGTGGATTCTTCCACGTCAAAAGCCAACACAGCAAAGTCCAATGTTGATGCCGCTGTCAGCACAGCGAATCAGACGATCACGAACGCGAATACGGCGAAATCAAACCTTGATAGCAGTATTAAAAACGCATCAACGGCACAGTCAAATGTTCAGAGTACGATCAACGCAGCAAACGCCACGAATACAACCCTGAAGGATACGACAGCCACAGCTTCCACAGTCAACAGCAATCTGAACGGAACCATTTCTTCCGCGAACAGTGCGAAAACAAGCCTTCAGGACACAATCAATAATTCTGATACGGCGAAATCAAACCTGTCCGGCGTGATTACACAGTCAACAGATTCACAGAAAAATCTGAATTCCGCTGTGTCCGTGGCAAATGATGCGCTTCAATCGCTATCATCGGAAAATGCGTCAGCGAAATCTAACGTTGAAGAATTGCGCGGTGAGAATTTCAATAGTCAGGAAATCTTATCTGGTGTTGCAGACTTACGGGCATACCTTGGACTGTATGATTCTGATGTGGTTGGGGTTCAGGTCGATTATAAAAATAAAACCTATAAACGGCTTGGCGCGGCAAGCGGATTGAATGGCGGTTCTGATTTTGACCAGTTCCCCATGTTTGGCGGTCGTAAACGGTGCAATGTGGCAAACGATGGAACAATCAATGCATGGTACGGTGACAGCGCGTATAAAGAAGACGGTTCTAATGGACAGGTAATGGTCTATCAGCCAGCGTTTTGGTATCTGGTTGCACCCGTTGAATATGAAAAGCAGTCAACTGGTGTTGGCTATCATCTCAGAAAAGCCAACTACTATGTGTCTGGTAAAGCACGTGCTGGGTTCCGGTTACATCCGGCGTTTTTTGATGCAAGTGGGAATGAGGTTGATCACATATTTTTCAGCGCATTCCGTGGTTCCATTTATGACACATCTGCAAAATCCTACATCAAAGACGATGCGCAGGTTTGCGATGCAGGTACAGACCTGTTTTGTTCCATTTCAGGAGTTAAACCGGCGTCAGGATATAACCAGAATTTGACAAGAACATCTATTGAGCAGATGGCGCAGAACAGGGGCGCAGGGTGGCACGGTGATACCATCAAGGCGACATCCGCCAACCAGCTTCTTATGCTGATCGAATATGCCGGAAATCTTCAGACGGCCATTGAACATGGGGTTGTTGATATTCCATGGACAGGGTTGGCCAGTGACGATACATCTTCATATGCAGTAAATACCGGCGGAACATCCACTCTTGGCAATGCAACCGGACATGCTGATAGTTCTACGCAACAGATCAACGGGCAGACGCTTACCAACACCACGAACGGCAAACGGTCAATATCTTACCGTGGCATGGAAGACCCGTGGGGAAATATGTGGGATTTTGTCTATGGTCTGAATTTTTACTACGAATCTGGAAAGCCGTTTTTGGGCTATGTTTGCAAGGATTTTAATTTCGCTGAATCAAAGCAAACGGACAACTATGAAAGCATTGGTTTCACGCTGCCTTCAGAAAACGGCTACATTTCAGCCATGGGATATTCCACAAAGTTTGATTGGTTGTTCTTACCTTCTGAGGTCAAGGGAGATAGCGCCCTTCCCATTGGTGATTATTACTATCAGAACAATACGTGGAACGGCTACAGAATTGCCCGATTGGGCGGTAATTGGAGCGATGGCGTTTATGCCGGCGGGTTCTATTGGAGTGTGACTGATGGTGTCGGCTATCGGGATCGGAATATCGGCGGTCGGCTCGTGTATGTTCCAACAGCGAAAGCATAACTAAAAAAAATATAGGTTAGACACAGGCGATTGCAAAAAAAATTCAGTTAGTTGCCCTATTGGGCGGTGATTGGAACGATGGCGTTAATGCCGGCGGGTTCTATTGGAATGTGGGTAATGGTGTCGGCAATCGGAATCGGAATATCAGCAGTCAGCTCGAATATGCGCGGTGAATTCAGCCAGCCCACGGGTTTATAGCCCAAAGGTTGGCTGTTTCATATAAATCAAATGTGTGAGTGTCTAACCTTGCCACTTGGCAAAACATCTAAATTCTGTCAGTGCTGGGTCGTTTTGACAGATGCCTGTTTACGGAATGCAAATAGGTAAGACCCGGATTGTATTAGTAGGTTTAAAATCGAACGTTCAGTTGCACGCATACAAAAACAATGGAAGCATAAGGAATGAAGCGACACGGTAACTTGTTTGAAAAAGTTTGCAGTATTGAAAATTTACGGCAAGCGCACAAAAACGCAAAGAAAGGAAAAGGGTGGTACAAGGAAGTTAAGGAAATTGAAAAAGACCCTGATAAATATCTGTATGAACTTCAAACCATGCTGAAAAATCACACGTTTCGCACATCACCATATGAAGTGTTTTACAAGCAGGAAGGGAAGAAGCAGCGAAAGATTTATAAATTGCCATATTATCCAGACAGAATTGCACAATGGGCTATTCTTCAGGTAATTGAACCGTATATCATCAAGAATTTAATTGCTGATACGTACAGCGCCATTCCGAAACGTGGGATTCACATGGGACTGAAAAAGGTTCAACATGCCATGAAATACCACCCGGATGAATGTCAATATTGCCTGAAGATAGATGCCAGGCACTATTACCAAAATATCAATCACGGAATTATGAAAGAAAAGTTCCGGCGGTTGTTCAAGGATAAAGATGTTCTGGAATTGCTGGATGAAATCATTGATTCCATCAACACAATTGATGAAGAAGATGTTGCTGAAATTCAGCTTGCCGGTGAAGATTATGACCCGGAAACCGGCATTCCGATTGGCAATTATCTTTCACAGTATTGCGGCAATTATTACTTTTCCGCATTTGATCACTGGATCAAGGAACAAAAGCATGTGAAATTCTACTTCAGATACATGGATGACATTGTGATTTTTGGAAGCACAAAAGAAGAACTTCACAAGTTGCTGGAAGAGATCAACAGTTACTTCCACGATTGCATGAAGCTTAGAATTAAACAGAATTATCAGATATTTCCATCTTACATCCGTGGCGTTGATTTTCTTGGATATCGTGTGTTTGGTGATTACACCCTGTTGCGGAAAACCACTTGCACGGCGATGAAACGGAAGCTGACAAGGATTAAAAAGAAGTGTGATCAAGGCAATATGATGAATCATTCAGAGTGGTGTTCTATCAATTCTTACCGTGGATGGACAGATTATTGTGACAGCTTCCGGTTGTGCCTGAAATACTATGAACCAGTCAAACCTTATGCAACCAATTATTATGAAACAGTAGTAAAAGCAAAAGAAAGGAAAGCAGCATGAAAGATTTAGGAATTGTGCAAAGCACAGAAAGACCGTCTGATGTTGATATCAGGGAAACCAAGGTTTTTGTGGCGTCTGATATCAAGGAAGTCCATGAGAAAAAGACTGACGAACAGCCCGGTTTTGATGGGTATTCCTATAACCTGAAAGAGTACGACAAAGACGAATATATTAAGTCTATCCAGGCAAAGAATGCAGAGTTGGAAGATGAAACCACACAGGTTCAGGTGGCGCTTACAGAAGTTTATGAAATGATTGGGGGCTGATGATCATGGCGGAAGTTTATGCAAGTCTAATCATTAAGGGTATCAAGCAGATTGAACAGGTTCCTGAAAAAATCCGTGATGAAGTGAAACAAATTCTGGTTGATCGTGGATATAAGGAATTAGCTGAACAGGGGTGATTCCCATGATTGGGTTCATCATACATATTAAAAATCAATATAGAAAGGTGGTGGAAACTATGGCTGTAATTTATGCGACTCTGATTGTCAAAGGCATTAAAACAATCAATGATGTCCCGGCAAGGATCAGGGATAAAGTGAAACAGGTTCTTATTGATCTTGACCTTCCTGAACTTGCTGAAGATGCCACAGACAAAGCCTAAATCATTTAGGCGAACAACTTAACCACATGACACAAGAAAGCCGCCATATGACCGTTATATGAGGTCAGGCGGCTATTTTTGTGCCACCAGCAGAAAGGATGTTGAAGTGATTGATCCATCGTTTTGGGTAGCGCTTGCGGCGCTGATTGTTTCTATCGTGTTTGGGATCATCACAGCCACACGAAACGGAAGTGTTGATGTGAAGGCTGAAATTGATGAAGCCAAAAAGGAAGCCGCTTCAAGCGCAAAAATTGAAACAGCATTGAATTCTATTCAGTCGGACACACGTGACATTAAAGCAGATCAGAAGGGGGTTCGCGATGACCTAAATACCATGAACCAAAGGCTTATTAAAGTCGAAGAAAGTCTTAAATCCGCATGGATGCGAATTGATGAAATCAAAGGGGGCGAAAGAAATGATTAACTGGAAAGTCAGAATTAAAAATGTACATTTTTGGGAGACGTTCATCCCGGCACTGGTCATTGCCATTCAGATGATTGCGGCAGTATTCGGGTATCAGATTGATTTATCTGAACTGTCAGGAAAAATTGTGGCTGCCGTGGATGCGGTGTTTGCCGTATTAGCCATTATGGGCGTTGTTAATGATCCCACGACAAAGGGATTGTCAGATTCTACACAGGCACTTACTTATACCGAACCAAAGAAATAACATAAACACCGGTGGGATCATAAAAATGTGATCCCGCCATTTTTTTGAAAGTAAGGTGACAAAAAATGACACATCAGGAATTTATTGAAGCCGTGGCAAAAGGGGTGAAAAAATATGCCCCAGCATACGGAATTAAGGTTCATTCACCCATCATTGCACAGGCTATTCTTGAATCCGGATGGGGCGAAAGCAAACTTGCCGCGACTTATCACAATTACTTTGGCCTGAAGTGCGGAACAAAGTGGAAAGGCAAATCTGTCAACCTGAATACCATGGAGGAATACACACCGGGGACGCTGACAAAAATCAGTGATAACTTCCGTGTATTTGATTCCATGGATGAAGGGATTAAAGGCTACTTTGAATTTATCCAGCTTGCCAGATATCAAAACCTAAAGGGAATTACAGACCCACGGAAATATCTTGAAATCATTAAGGCGGATGGATATGCAACCAGTAGCACATATGTGGAAAACAACATGAGGATTGTCAATCAGTACAATCTGACACAGTTCGATAAGGGGGTATCTGAAATGAGTTATTCGCGTTCGGAAGTCGTGAATCTTGTTAATTCGTGGGTTGGGAAAAATGAAGCTGATGGTTCCTATAAATCCATCATTGATCTGTACAACAGTAAGCCCCCGTTCCCACGTAATACCAAAATGGAATATGGGTGGGCGTGGTGTGCATGCACGTGGTCAGCAATCGCAAAGGCACTTGGATATACAGCAATCATGCCGGTTGAAATCAGTTGCTATTACCTGATCGAAGAAGCAAAGAAGATGGGATGTTGGCAGGAATCGGATGGTTATGTTCCCAATATTGGCGATGCCGTTCTGTATGACTGGGACGACACGGGCGCAGGTGACAATACTGGTAATCCGGATCACGTTGGAACCGTTACCTATGTGAATAAGGATGCTGGTTATTTTGTAGTTACGGAAGGTAACGCAAGCAACATGGTCAAAAAGCGTACAGTTTCCATCAATGGGCGTGTCATTCGTGGATTCATCACACCACACTATGACAGCACCGGAACTGTCACAGAACCGGTACAGGGTGGTGGAAAGTCCGTTGACACGGTGGCGCATGAAGTCATTGCCGGTCAGTGGGGGAACGGATCAGCAAGGACAGCCAACCTGAGAGCAAAAGGGTATGACCCTGTTGCAGTACAGCACCGGGTAAATGAAATCCTGAATGGTTCCGCCGCAAAGCCGGAAGCGGTTACACCGAACCAGCCTACAGCAAACAAGGTGACAGCCACGGCCTATGCATCAAAGTTTGATAAGTCTCTTGCCGGTACATATAAGACAAGCGCAAATCTGTACATCCGCAATGATGCCGGAACCAACAAGAAAGCCCTTGCCGTTATCCCGGCAGGAACACGGTGTAATTGCTATGGCTATTACACCCCGTTTAATGGTACAAACTGGTTACTGATTCAGGTGGATATTAACGGGACACAGTACACCGGATTTTCTTCAAGTCGGTATCTTGTCCGGTAAAATTTGCCACCATTTTGCCACCAACTGAAATAGATAAGCGCAAGCGTGGCAAGGATTGAAACGTTGAACAATGCTACAAAACCGCATAAAATAAGCCTTTTCAGGACTTACAAGGCGTAATATTCAGCGCCATTGATAACGGGATGATGTAAGTATATTTACGCATGGTTTGAGCGGCAGGATAGTCGCAATATTCAGGGAAACACCGGCCGAAGTTTGATTTCCGGGTGACAATACGAGCCTGAGGGTATATAATCGAACTCGTCAGGCAAAGCGGCGCAATGCAGCGGCGCGTGGCAGTTATATAAGGCAGATCGCTGGTAGCGATCTTAGCAAAGGAGAGACGTACTATGGAAAAAGAAGAATTTTTAGCGGTTTATCGTCATTCACTCGCGCATATCCTTGCGAAGGCTGTCATTGAACTCTTCGGTAAAGAGAATGTACAGTATGCAATCGGTCCGCAGATTGAGAACGGACTGTATTACGATTTCGTACTTCCGAGGACGCTGAACAACGATGATTACAAGACCATCGAAGACAAGATGCATGAGGTGATACGGAGAAGAGAACCGTGGACACGGAAGGTTGTATCCAAAGCGGAGGCGCTTGAAATTTTCAAGGATCAGAAGTTCAAGACAGAACTGATCGAGGAGCTTCCGGAAGATGAGACCATCACCCTGTACTATACCGGCGATGATTACGTTGACCTGTGCAGAGGACCTCACGTAGAGAACTCCCAGGAGCTGATGAATGTCGCTTTCGAGGTTCGCTCCATTTCCGGCGCGTACTGGAGAGGTGATGAGAACAGGGATCAGCTTCAGAGAATATATGTCACCGCATTTCCGGACAAGCAGCAGCTCAAGGAGTACAAAAAACTCCTGCGCGAGGCCGCGGAGCGGGATCACAAGAAGCTCGGACCGCAGCTTGAACTGTTTATGTTCGACGAGAGCGCTCCCGGAATGCCTTACTGGCTTCCCCGTGGCTGGAAGATGTTCAACGCTCTTCTGAATTTCTGGAGAGGAATTCATGAGGATCACGGATATCAGGAGATTTCCGGACCGGTTCTCAGCAACTCCAAGCTCTGGCAGACTTCCGGTCACTGGGGCCACTATAAAGAGAATATGTTCATCATCCCGGGTGTGAAGGAGGATGAGAGCGATTACTATGCGTGCAAGCCGATGAACTGCCCGAACGCGATTCTGGTGTACAAGAAGCATCTGCGCTCTTACAGAGATCTTCCGTTCCGCATCAATCAGGTAGATGTCATCCACAGAAAAGAAAAATCCGGAGAACTGAACGGTCTTTTCCGTGTTCAGATGTTCCGTCAGGATGACGCGCATATCCTTGTGGCAGAGGAGCAGATTGCTTCTGAAATCAAGGATATCATGAGCATCGCGACACAGATCTACGGAACTTTCGGATTGACCTACAAGGCTGAGCTTTCCACCAGACCGGATGATTATATGGGTGACATCAAGGTATGGGACAAAGCCGAGAAGGATCTGAAGGATATTCTGGACGATGTATACGGACCGGGCAACTATGAGGTGAACGAGGGCGACGGAGCATTCTACGGACCGAAGATCGATCTTAAGATGAAGGACGCTCTCGGAAGAGAATGGCAGATGGGCACCATCCAGCTGGACTTCCAGCTTCCGCTGAATTTTGATATGAAGTACGCGGCACAGGACGGCTCCGTAAAGCAGCCGGTAATGATTCACCGCGCGATCTTCGGATCGATGGAGCGTTTCATCGGTATTCTGATCGAAAACTACAAGGGAGCTTTCCCGTTCTGGCTGAGCCCGTATCAGGTGGCTGTTGTTCCGATCCGTCCGGAGCATAACGACTACGCGAAGAAGGTTGTAAACGCCCTCAAGAACGCGGGTATCCGTGTAGAGGTTGATTACGCGGACAAGAACATGAACGAGAAGATCAAGACCTACAAGACCTTCAAGGATCCGTATATCGTTGTTGTCGGCGACCAGGAGGCATCTTCGGATACCGTATCCATTACGGTTCGCGGTCAGAAGCAGCAGCTTCACAATGTACCGCTGGATCAGCTTGTTGCCATGTGCACGAAGATGGACAGAGAGCATCTGAAGGAGCTGATTGATACAGCAGAATGATGATGAACCCATGCGGCTGCTGCAGATCCATTCTGCGGCAGCCGCTTTCGGTTTTTCCCGTTCCGATTACAGAAAGAGAGAGTGCAGATATGCAGTTCAAAGATAAGAAATTAGACCGCAACGCGCCATGCTGGTGCGGAAGCGGAAAGAAGTATAAACATTGCCATATGGATTTTGATGAAAAAATCCGTGAATTTGAGGTTAAGGGATTTATCGTTCCGGAAAGAAAGCTGATCAAGACACCGGAGCAGGTCGAGGGAATCAAGGCCAGCGCGAAAATCAACATCGCGGTGCTCGACGAGGTTGCGTCCAGAATAAAGATCGGTATGAGTACAGAGGAGATCGACCGGATCGTGTATGATACGACCACAAAGATGGGTGGAATCCCCGCACCGTTGAATTATGAGGGGTTCCCGAAGAGCGTGTGTACCTCGATTAATGAGGAGGTGTGTCACGGCATTCCCTCTCCGGATGTTATCCTGAAGGACGGAGACATCATCAACGTAGATGTTTCCACCATTTATCATGGCTATTTTTCGGATTCCTCCCGCATGTTCTGCATGGGGAACGTATCACCGGAGAAGAAAAAGCTTGTGGATGTCACGAAGGAATGTGTCGAGATCGGCATTAAGAACGTGAAGCCGTGGACGTGTCTTGGGGACATGGGAAATGCGGTTCATCAGCATGCGGTGGAGAATGGCTACAGCGTTGTGCGTGAAATCGGAGGCCACGGGTGCGGAATTGAATTCCATGAGGATCCATGGGTGAGCTACGTCAGTGTTCCGGGGACGGAGATGCTGATGGTACCGGGCATGTGCTTCACCATTGAGCCAATGGTGAATATGGGCCGCGATGATATTTTCCAGGATGAGGAAAACGGCTGGACGATCTATACCGAGGACGGTCTTCCGTCCGCGCAGTGGGAGGTACAGGTGCTTGTGACAGATAACGGATGCGAGGTCATCGCGTACTGAGGCCTTCGGATGAAGAACTCTTTGGACCGTCGGTGCGAGGATGCGGCAATGATCTAAAAACTACACGTATTTTGGGTTGAGGAATTCTTTGGCCTGTCGGTTCGAGGGCGGATGCGGTGGCATTCCGGTAGATCTGGTAGAGATGAAGAGGTTTTTGCTGCTCTGTGATAAGGCAGTAAAGGAAGTGTGCAGGGGGATATGATGGATACTGTGGGGAAAAAGAAAAAGGTGCCCCATTCTGCAGCGGGATGGTTTGCGTACGGGCTGCGCAACGGAATTCCGATCTGTATGGGTTATTTTGCCGTTTCGTTCGCACTGGGAATCTCGGCCAGAAACGCCGGAATGAACAGTGTGCAGTCTTTTGTGATGTCGCTGACGATGGTGGCGTCTGCAGGACAGTTCGCGGCGATTAATCTGATCGCCGCGGGCGCGGGCATCTTTGAGATGATCACGACGTCAGTCATTGTCAATCTCCGGTATTTTCTCATGAGCTGCTCGCTCACACAGAAGCTTGATCCGAAGAGCAGCCCCCTGCACAGGTTTCTCCTGGCCTACTGTATGACGGATGAGATCTTTGGACTGTCCGTCTCTGTGGACGGCTTCCTCGATCCGCGGTATACCTACGGGATCACTGCTGTTTCGGTCTCGGGCTGGTGTGCGGGGACGGTTCTCGGCGTGCTGATGGGGAACATCCTGCCGGCCTGGGCTTCCAATGCGCTCGGCGTCGCCATGTACGGGATGTTCCTTGCGATTATTATTCCGCCGGCGAAGAAAAATTATTTTATCGGCGGTCTGGTAGCCGTATCGATGCTTGCAAGCTGGCTGTTTTCCGTGATTCCCGGACTTTCCGGTATTTCCTCCGGCTTCCGTGTCATCATTCTGACCATTGTGATTGCGGGAATCGCGGCGGCATTGCGTCCGCGAGAAGAGGTAGAGGAATCTGCAGAGAAGGGAGAGGTGAACTGAGATGTCAGAAAACATATATCTTTCACTGCTGATCATGGCACTTACCATTTATGCCATCCGGCTGCTGCCGTTTCTGTTCATCCGAAAACCGATTCGCAGCAGGTGGTTCCGGTCCTTTCTTTATTATGTCCCGTATGTGACCCTGGCGGTTATGACCTTTCCTGCCATTCTCACGGCAACCGATCACGTTGCGGCAGGCGCGGCGGCATTGATTGTCGGGCTGATTGTGGCGTGGATCACAGAAGATCTTTTCGCGGTGGCGATCAGCTGTTGCGCGGTTGTGTTTTTGGTCGGACTGATTCTGTGAGCAGTTCATCGAGAGTCCTTCCGTATGAAGGAAGAAATTCGTTCACGAAGTCGGTTACTTCCGGCATTTCGGCGGCGAGATGACGGATGGATTCTTCGGTGGTTGATTTCGCTGTCCGGAATTCCCGGTTGCCGGAATTCTCCTCCTCGATACATTTGATGAGCGCGGAGATTTTATCGGCGGCCTTGACCAGACGGCGCATATAGTGCTCTTCTTCAGTGCTCTCTGCATGGAAAATCCCTTCAAAGGCGGGACGGAGATCATCCGGAAGTTCATCGAGCAGACGGTTTTCGGAGTCCGCCTCCACTTCCTTGTAAGCAGTTTTCAGTTTCTGATTCGCGTATTTCACAGGCGTCGGCATGTCACCGGTTATGATTTCCGACGCGTCATGGTACAGGCCGCAGAGTGCGGCCTTTTCTGCGTTCAGATGTTTCCCGTATCTTACATTTCCTATGACGCAGAGCGCGTGAGAGATCATGGCGACCTCAAGGGAATGCTCGCTGAGGTTTTCCGGTCTGGAATTGCGCATAAGCGCCCATCTTTCAATATATTTCATTCTTGAGATCGTGGCAAAAAAATTGTGCTGCATATAAGCGTCCTTTCTGTATGGAAATAACCCTTCGATCGACCGGAGGTTTAATGAAAGGGGCAGTGCCCGTTGGCGTATGCGTACGGTGTCTTATGGTGTTTGCGGACAAGCATCCTTCTTGCATTAAAACAGGAACTATATTACTATGGAACATGCGGGAAGCCGGCCGTATGAACCGAGCGTGGGCAACCGCAGCGCATAAATCTGTATCTTACAACTCCGGGAGTGACCTATGAAGTTCAACAAAAACATCCTGAAAAACCGTTGGGCATCCAATGCGCTGGCAATCAGCATCGGCGTTCTTGTATATTTGTTTTTTTCGCATCTTGATGTGGTCGGCAGAGGCATCGCTGCCTTCTTCGGTTTTATCAATCCGGTAATTATCGCGCTGATTATCGCATATGTCATGGATCCGCTGACCAAGGTATTCGAACACTATGTGTTCCGCCGGATGCGCAGGGAGACAGCCCGGAGAAATCTGGCCGTTGTCTGTACGATCCTGATTATTCTGGCCGGATTTGTGTTCCTGATGGTGGCATTGATCCCGCAGATTGTAAACAGCATAATTACTTTCTTCAATAATGTCAATGTATATGCGGATGAGATTCGAACGCTCCTCGCGAATCTGCAGGAGAAGGCAGCCGGATCAAGGTTTGATTTTTCCAAGATTCTCAACGGCGGTCAGGCGCTTTTGGATACCATAGTGGGGAAAATCCCATCTAATGTAGACAGCATCATCAATACGTCGTTTTCGATCGGCAGAAACATCATGACCTGGGTGATTGCCGTGATCATGTCGATCTATTTTCTTGCGGACAAGAGCAGGCTTCAGGCGGGGTTCGGAAAGCTGATGCACGCGATTCTCTCAGAACGGATGTTCCAGAGCTCCTGTAAATTCTGGAATCACTGCAATACAATCATGATCCGTTATATCGTTGGAGAACTTCTGGACGCGCTGATCATCGGAGTTTCAAACTTTGTGTTTTTCCTGATTGCGGGTCTGCCCTATAATCTTTTGATTTCCGTGGTGGTGGGAGTGACAAATCTGGCGCCGACCTTCGGACCGATCGTCGGCGGGGTTGTCGGCGCGTTTATCCTTGTGCTGAACAATCCATGGCACGCTCTGTGGTTTATCATTTTTACAATTATTCTGCAGACAATTGACGGTTATGTCATCAAGCCAAAGCTTTTTGGCAACACGCTGGGTGTCTCATCGGTGTGGATTCTCGTCTGCATTATTGTCGGAGGAAGAATGTTCGGCGTACCCGGAATACTTCTGGCAATTCCGTTCGCGGCAATTTCGGATTATGTATACAACAATTATATTCTGGTGGTGTTGGAAAACCGGAAGAGCAAGAAACGTGACAGGGAGCGGGCACAGGCAGAAAAAAACGGCCATGAGGCTGGCCGGAATGAAAGCGCGGAACCGGCGTCAGAGAGAAGAGAGGAAGCGGCGGACGAGAGAGGCGCAGAACCCAAATAAAGCACTGCCTTGATGGGAGGCAGTGCTTCGGATAGATATTAGAGGTGGGTGATGAGGCCACCTCTCATTTGAGGAGGCGGGGCGTGTGATGGGCACGTCCCATTTAGTTATGATGGGTATACATTCCCAAATGTCTGTTGCTGCACACTGCGTGTCCGCAGTCCTTCGTAAGGCCGGCGGATTGGACTGCCGCGCATTTTTTCTGGAATGCAGATTTTCTCCGGCTCCCTGCCCGGAGAGGTCCGGGAGCCGGTGCGGAGGGATCTGCATTCCCCGCTTAGGATAATGCACGGCAGCGCCAAAGCGGCCGCGATGTCCGTGGCGTTCCGGACATCACAATTTTGAAAGGATTTTGTATGCAGCGCAGTTAGTGATTACTAACTGCGGTTAATACAATATCACAACAAGTTAGAAATGTCAAACATTTTTTAAATAAATTATCGGATTTTTTGGACCAGATTCAGTCCTTGGATTTTCCGAAGTGGAAGAGCCCCTTTTTCTCGAAAGGTTCCGTCCGGCATCCTTTATAGTGATAACCGGTTTCCTCGATACATTCCTTCAGCAGACTGCTGTCAATTTCATCATCTGTCAGGAAGGTGGCAGTGTTCTTGATATGAGAGGCGGAAACCTTCTTTGCGCGGGGAAAAGTCTTGCGTATGACATCGCAGATATGAGCTTCACACATACCGCAGCTCATGCCTTCAATGGATGCTGTAGTCTTATACATTTTGTTCTCCTTTCCATGCTTCCATGCAGTTATCTGCAATTAACATATATTATAGCATTTGAACAGTTATGGTCAAGCGGAAAGGAGAACGTTCTTGTCTCAGGATTCAGCTGCTGCCTTGTTCTGCGTCTCTTTCAGGATTTCATTGTACCTGGACATTGCCTTGAAGGTTTCCTCGCTGATGTCATGTTCGACCTTGCAGGCGTCAGTCCTTGCAATTTCGGGAGAAACGCCGATGGCGGTAAAAAAGTCGGTGAGCATCTTGTGGCGGCTGTAAATGCGGTCCGCAATCTCCATGCCGCTGTCGGTCAGAGTAATGAAGCCGGAATGATCCATGGTGATAAATCCGTTTTCACGCAGACGCTTGGTCGCGTAGCTGACGCTGGGCTTGGTTACGCCGAGATGATCGGCGATGTCAATGGAACGGATATATCCGTGCTGTTCCTTCATCATTAGCATTGCTTCAAGATAATCTTCCGCTGATTTCTGTATGGTCATAATTATTTACCTGCTTTCCTGTAAATCCATGATAGGAGAACGTGTCATGATTGTATATTGGTGATCGCAAAGCGTCCGCGAAATGTAAATATCATGAGAACGTATCTGATATAAATCAATAGAACTTGTTATCCATAAGTATTAAATGCTTAAATGCGTATACGAAACAGATTATCATTATTCCTGTAATATTTCAAGACGCTTTTTAATTTATGTTAGAATAATTAAACGCAAGTTTTTGATAAAGGCGATTTTCGAATTGTATAAAATTAAAAACCAAACAAGATCAATGCGTGTTGAAGGTCACACGCATATACCGGGGGTCATGCCGACCAGCAGCCGCGTTTTGACCCTGTAATACCGTGCAGGGCACACGCATGTACCGGGGGTACGTGTGCCCTGCATCGGGCGCCCACGATCCGTTAAGTGTGCTTGTTCGTAACAAATGATACGGAAGAAAACATAAATATATGATATATTGTTTCCGCATTCAGGCAGAGGGCAGTGAGCATAGAGGGCGCGGAATGCCCGTCTGCCGGTGTTGAGAACGGAGGTAATTGCGATGGCAGTAATGATGGGATGTCAGGGAAGAGATAAGACTCCGACAATCACGGAGAAAAAATGTCCGAGGTGCGGACATCTGATTGAGATGTTCTCCACAGATACAGAAGTAAAGTGTGAGAACTGCGGGTTTGTCGTGTATAATGATGCGCTGAGCTGTGTGCAGTGGTGTGCGTACGCAAAGCAGTGCGTCGGCGAGGAAGCTTATGAGCAGCTGATGGCCGTCGCGAAGAAGCAGAAGGAGAGAAGAGAGGCGGAGGCAAATAAATGATCCGGAAAATTGTACATATAGATGAAGAAAAATGTAACGGCTGCGGTCTCTGTGCGAAAGCGTGTCATGAAGGCGCAATTGAGATGGTGAACGGAAAAGCACACCTGATCAGTGACAGCTACTGCGATGGGTTCGGGGACTGTCTCCCGGAATGTCCGGCGGGGGCGATCACGATCACTGAGAGAGAAGCAGAAGAGTATGACAGAGAAGCAGTCAAGGAGAGAATGAAAATGAGACAGGAAGAAACAGAGTTCCACGGATGTCCTGGAAGCAGGCTTCGGATGATCAACCGGGATAACGTGTCTGACGAGGGAGAAGAAGGAGGAAAAACACGTCCTTCCGAAGCTTTCGGAAATGAGGCAGGCGACAGCCGCCGCGCGGCTGAACCAGTCAGCCGCCTGACGACATGGCCAGTTCAGCTTCGGCTGGTTCCCGTAGTCGCTCCGTTTTTCAGCGGAGCAAAGCTCCTGATTGCGGCAGACTGCACGGCTTATGCCTACGCGCGTTTTCATGAGGATTTTATCAGAAATCATGTCGTTCTCGTAGGCTGTCCGAAGCTTGACCCGTTGGACTACACAGACAAGCTTCAGGCAATTATTGAGCGGAATGACATCAAGAGTGTCACTATCGTGCGGATGGAAGTCCCGTGCTGCGGAGGACTGCAGTATGCGGCGGAGAACGCATTGAAAAACAGCGGAAAATTCCTTCCGTGGAACGTTGTGACCATCGGTATCGACGGAAGAATCGTCGAAGATTAATAGTTTTTGCCGGAACTGATCCTGTTGAGATCCCCGCACAGATGCAGTGTTCTTCATCTGTGCGGGGATTCTGGCTTTCTGCGCCTGCGTAAGGAGGTACGTTTTTTGCAGCTGCTCCGGGATTTTGCCCTTGACATTACCATGAAAAACAATTAGACTGTTCTTGCTGAGATGATATATATCTAACAACAGTAAGACTGTTCTACCTTATGCGCAGATACAGCCGTGAAGGACCTGCCCGTATGTGGCATATGCACCAGCAGGCCCGATGTCAGCAATGACAGCAAAATGAGTAGCGGAAGGAGGAACTGATATGCTTCCATTAACATTTGCATCAGAGGGAGACTGGGTTATTGTCAGAAAGGTCAGTGGTGCCGCCGAAACAAAGAAACACCTGGAGGATCTGGGGTTTGTGGTCGGCGCTGAGATTCAGGTCATTTCTTCGCACGGCGGGAATCTGATCATCAAGATCAAGGATTCCTCGCTTGCACTCGTCAAGGAAATGGCTTCGCGGATCATGGTTTCCGCGGCATGAGCGACAAGTCGGGAAGGAAGAACAGAAATACTATCAGGAGGAACAGATGAAGACACTGAGAGACATTGGAGTCGGTGAGACTTCAACCGTGGTGAAGATACACGGCGAGGGAAAAACAAAGAGAAGAATCATGGACATGGGGATTACCAAGGGAACCGAGATTTACGTCCGGAAGGTGGCACCCCTCGGAGATCCGGTAGAGATCACTGTGAGAGGATATGAACTTTCTCTTCGAAAGGCAGACGCAGATATTCTTGAGATGGCATGATTGCCGTCCGGGAGAATGCGTTTTTTTATGGACATAAAGTTAGTCCAGACTTACATTTGTTAAAAGAGACTCTTTCACGGGTGACGGATCACAGTATACGTGATGGGTCACGAATACAAATGCAGCAGGTAAAACATAGAGCAACACATTAAATATAAAACGAGTAACAGGAGGAAGGACATGGCAATCAAGATTGCGCTTGCAGGCAATCCGAACTGCGGAAAAACAACGCTGTTCAATGATCTGACCGGAAGCACGCAGTATGTGGGTAACTGGCCGGGAGTAACCGTTGAGAAGAAGGAAGGAAAGCTGAGAGGAAACCGGGATGTTATCATTCAGGACCTTCCGGGTATTTATTCGCTCTCTCCGTATTCGCTTGAGGAAGTGGTATCCAGGAATTACTTGGTTGAAGAAAAGCCGGATGCGATTCTGAACATTATCGATGCTACCAATATTGAGCGAAATCTGTATCTGACAACACAGCTTCTGGAGATCGGCATTCCGTCTGTAATCGCTCTGAATATGATGGATCTTGTCAGAAAAAACGGCGACAAGATCAACATGAAAAAGCTTTCGGCGGAGCTTGGCTGTGACGTCGTGGAAATGAGTGCCCTTAAGGGCGAGGGAAGCAGGGAGGCAGCGGAAAAATGTCTTGAAGTTGTCCGATCCGGAAAAAGAGCGGTTATCCCTCAGATCTACACCGGTAAGGTACAGGAGGCGCTGGAGTCCATCAAGGCACTGATCCGCGGTACGGTTGATGATACAAACCTCGAGTGGTATGCGGTAAAGCTTTTTGAGAGAGATGAGAAGGCTATCGAGAAGATCAGCCTGAGCAATTCCGTGAAGGACGAAATTGAGAAGATCGTCTCAAAAACAGAGGCGGACGAGGATGACGATGCGGAATCCATCATCACCAACGCCAGATACACCTATATCCAGAATGTCATATCCAAGTCTGTTGTTAAGGGAAGACAAAAGGGCGCGCTGACCATTTCCGACAAAATTGACCGCATTGTAACAAACCGCTGGGCGGCCATTCCGATTTTCATCGGAATCATGTGGCTGGTATACGATATCGCAGTAGGATCGCATGTCTGGTCTATTGGTACCGTTATGACGGACTGGACCAACGATGTACTTTTCGGAACCTGGATCAACAACGGCGTTACCGCTGCTCTGACTTCAGCAAATTGCGCGCCATGGCTCCAGGGACTGATCGTTGACGGTATCATAGGAGGTGTCGGAACGGTTCTCGGATTTGTTCCGCAGATGGCGGTTCTGTTCCTGTTTGTTTCGATTCTGGAGGACTCCGGATATATGGCTCGTGTTGCTTTTATCATGGACCGTATTTTCCGCAGATTCGGACTTTCCGGAAAATCCTTCATTCCGATGCTTGTCGGAACCGGTTGCGGCGTACCCGCAATCATGGCCTCCAGAACCATCGAGAATGAGAAAGACAGACGGATGACGATCATGCTCGCAACCTTCCTTCCGTGCGGCGCGAAGATGGAAATCGTAGCGATCATGTCCTCAACTTTCTTCCCGGGTAATTCCCTGATTCCGACTTCCATGTATTTCCTCGGAATCGCAATTGTTGTAATTTCCGGTATCTGCCTGAAGAAGGTCGGCTATTTTGCAGGAGATCCGGCACCCTTCGTCATGGAGCTTCCTGCATATCATGTTCCGTCCATCAAAGGTGTTCTGATCCATGTGTGGGAGAGAGTAAAAGCATACATGATCAAGGCCGGAACGATTATCTTCATCGCCTGCGCGGCACTGTGGTTCCTGATGAACTTCAACGGATCCGGTTACACTGCGGACGTTGAGCAGTCCTTCCTGAAATATATCGGTGAGGGAATTGCTGTGATCTTCCGTCCGCTCGGTTTTGGCAACTGGAGAGCCGCTGTCGCATCTGTGTCCGCAGAGCTGGCAAAGGAGCAGGCTCCGGCAACACTGGCGCTTTTGGCACATGCGGCAAGCGACGGCGAGGTGGATGTGCAGAACGCGATCTTCTCGATGTTCAACGGAAACAAGCTTGCCGGACTTTCCTTCATGCTGTTCAATATCTTTGATGCTCCTTGCCTTGTGGCAATCGCAACAGCGTTCCGTGAGCAGGGCACAAGAAAATGGGGCTGGATCACCTTCGGCTTCCAGATGGCTGTCGGCTACTGCTTCTCCCTGATTGTCTATAACATCGGACTGCTGGTGACGGGCGGCGTATTTACGGCCGCGACTGTGGCAGCGATCCTGATCGTAGCGTTCGTAATCTGGGCGCTGTTCCGCAGACCGTCAAGGAAATATACCGGAGAACGGGCAATGGCATAACACGCAGATTGCTAAATGATTAATATGTGAAAAAAGTTCCGCAGCGCTGCTGTCAGCTTGAAACGGGGCGGGAAAGTGCCAGAATCTGGTATCTGCCTGCCGGAAGAGGATGACAGAGGGTCTGCGGAATATTTGTCTGTTGAAGTGCTGAAAATTTAGTGTTTGATATGAAGTGTTGTAAATTTAGAGTTTGATATTGACAATAATGGTTAAAGGTATTAAACTCTGAAATGAACAGGAGGTGTGACCATGGCAGGAACAATTCTTATACTTGCACTTGTTGTCGCTGCAGTTGTTTTTGCGCTCAGATATACATTGAAGCATCCGGATTCCTGTGAGGGATGCGGCAGCAGCTGCTCCTGCGGAGGAAGCTGCAGCATAAAGACTTCCGGTGGACGAAAGCACGGAAGAAAGAACCGCGAAGGAGATCATGCCGCGAACTATATGGAAGACAGGAGTTTTCGAGACCAGGCTCTGGAGAACATCTGGAACGAGACAAGGACCGACGTCCGGAAGTGCTGAGATCAGAGCTTAGTTCAGAAGGGCAGCGAACATGGATACCGCTGCTGCCGGGCAGTACTGGCCGCAGATAGCGCCGAAGCGGATCATCAGTTAAACAGTCGTGAGGTAAAAAAGATAAAAACTGCCCGCTTGAGGACGGTTTAATTCGAAAAAGAGAGTGCCACTAAACAAGTGACACTCTCTTTTTCGATTTTTGCCTGGAGAAGTCCGGCTGCAGTCTTACGCGCCGATGTTATTCATCGTCGCGTTTCTGTTGTTCTTGCGGATCCGCTCATATTCCAGCTCATCCTCGATGGAGACGCTGCATTCACCATCAACGAAGTACTCTTTGTACCAGAGCAGGAACATGTATACCACCCAGATGTGGCGTGCGTAATCCTCTTTGCCCTCCTTATGGGCGTCCAGAATCCTGACGAGTTCGTCAGTGTGGAAGAATTTCTCAGCAATATCGCTCGTAAATTCTTTCTTTACAATATTGTAGTACTTGTCCTGACGCAGCCATACACGGATCGGAACCGGGAAGCCAAGCTTCTTTTTCTTCGCCTGCGCATCTGACAGGTAGCGGTGAGCTGCCTCGCGGAAGCAGACTTTTGTGTTGTCGTCGGTGACCTTCTCGGAGAGCGGGATGTTCTTCGCGAGATTAAAGACCTCTCTGTCGAGGAAGGGAACGCGGCTCTCGATGGAATGAGCCATGCTCATTTTGTCCGCCTTCAGCAGGATATCGCCGATCAGCCAGAAATTAAGGTCGATATACTGCATCTTCTCGGTGTCCTTGAGGTTTTTCACCTTGTCGTAGAAAGGCTTTGTGAGAGTGTACGGCGCAGAACCGGCACTCGGGTATTTCAGAACCTTGTTTCTCAGCTTCATATCGTAGACGTTGGCATTTCCGATGAATCGCTCCTCGACATCCTTGGAACCGCGGATGACGAAGCTCTTTCCCTTCGGGTGACCGGGGATTTTTTCCGCTACGGCGGCAATTCCACGGCGCAGTGCCTTCGGGAGCTTCTGGTAGCCGGCAAGAGACATGGGCTCATGGTAAATTGTGTATCCGCCGAACAGCTCATCGGATCCCTCTCCGGAGAGGATTACCTTGACATCCTTCGCAGCCTCGCGGTCCACAAAATAGAGGGCGGAGGCAGAGGCGTCCGCCAGGGGCTCGTCCATGAAGTACTGAATTCTGGGAAGCTCTTTCCAGTATTCCTCTGTGGAGATCACCTTGCTGTGGTTTTCGATCCCGAGCGTTTTTGAGAGCTCCTGCGCATAGGGGATCTCGTTGTATTTCTCGTAATCAAATCCAACCGTGTAGGTGCGTGAGCCGTGGAAATGACAGGCCACATAGCTGGAATCTACGCCGCTCGAGAGAAGAGAGGCTACTTCCACGTCGCTGACCATATGATAGCGGATCGAATCCTGCATGGTCTCGTCGATCTGATCGACCAGCTTCGCGTGGTCGACGGGATCCTTCGAGGGAGTCAGCATCGGATCAAAGTAGCGGGTGATCGTTTTGCTGCCGTTTTTCCAGATCATGTAATGTCCCGGCATCAGCTTGAAGACACCCTTGAAGAAGGTTTCCGGGAGGACGGAGTATTCGAAGGAGAGATACTGCTCCAGAGCCTTGAGATTAACTTCCTTCTGATAGAGCGGGTATTCCAGTATACTCTTGATCTCAGATGCGTAGATGATGTTTCCGTTAATTTCTGTATAATAAAGAGGTTTAATGCCAAACATATCTCTGGCGGCGAACATTTCCTTCTTCTTAGTGTCCCACAGAACGAAAGCAAACATGCCTCTGAGGCGGTCGAGCATCGAGGTGCCCCACTGTTCATAGCCGTGGAGGAGAACCTCTGTGTCGGAGCTGCTGGTAAAGATGTGACCGCTCGCCTGCAGTTCCTTCTTCAGCTCCTTGTAATTGTAGATTTCGCCGTTAAAGGTACATACGAGGGTGCGGTCTTCGTTGTACATAGGCTGGGTTCCGGCATCTGTCAGATCAATGATGGAGAGACGTCGGTGTCCCATGGCGATATCCGGGCCGATATACTGGCCTCCGCCGTCCGGGCCCCGGTGTATCATCCGGTTCATCATATTTGTCAGAATTGGTTTCTGCTCTACATCAGTTCCGGTAAATCCGCAGATTCCACACATATATTTATTCCTTTCTTTTATCTCTTATAGCAGACCTTCACCACGGAGACGTGCCGCGCGGGTGTCCCCGGGAACCAATCTATTATAAGACAGCTTAAGAACAGGGGCAAGATAGTAAAATTAATAAGGAAAAATCGAGAAGGAAAAATGAAGAAGAATAAGACGGCATAAGAGGCGGGGCAGGGTAGCAGAATTAATAAGAAGAAATCGAGAAGGGAAAATAAAGAAGAATAAGGCGGCATAAGAGGCGGGGCAGGATAATAAAACTTATTAGGAAGAGATTGGAGTCGAAATCATGCCAAACAAGAAGAGATTGGAGTCGAAATCATGCAGAAGAAATGGAAGAGGATCCGGCCTGTGTCTCGTACGCAGTCACGGATAATAGACAGATTTTGCATAGATGGGTTCAGCCGAATGATCGGAAAACAGATAAAAACAGGGTAACAGTTTTTTTGAAGTGGGAAAACAGGGAGGATTTTGAGACATAAACGTGAGTTTGTCCGATGGACGGAAAACGGTTTGAAGCATATAATCCAAGAGAAATGATAAGGAGGAGACAATATCATGGCATCTACACTTGGTTACGTTAAGCATGCAGCAGAGCGTAAGGCTGTTGAAGTTGTAATCGATGGTTTATTAAAGAGCGCAAAGAATAGTAAAGATAAAAGACAGACCTACCTGACCTTCATGGGATGGGCAGAGAAGTTTTTTGGAAATAAGGCTTTTTCTGAGGAAAAGGTGGAAGCCGTAAAGAAGGCGATTCAGGATCCGGACAATAAATGGATGAAATTCATTGACCAGATCATTGATGAGACCAATCCGCAGTTTGCCAAGATGACACTGCTGAATCTTGGATATGAAGCATTCCTTCGCGGCACGAAGACAATCCGTGCAAACCGCGAGAAGTATAACTGCAATATTCCGTGGCTGATCCTGTTTGATCCGACCTCCGCGTGCAATATGCACTGTGAGGGATGTTGGTCCGGCACATATGGCCACAAGAACAACCTGTCCTTTGAGGACATGGACAAGATCATCACACAGGGCAAGGAGCTTGGCGTATACCTGTATCTGATGACCGGCGGAGAACCGATGGTCCGTAAGAAAGATATCCTGAAGCTGATGGAGAAGCATCATGACTGCTATTTCGCAGCCTTCTCCAATTCTACCCTGATCGATGAGGATCTGGTGAAGGAGATCGCGCGTCTGGGCAATATGACCTTCTTCCTTTCTATCGAGGGAACACCGGATACGAATGACGCAAGACGAGGCGAGGGTCATTACGCGGCAGTTATGAAGGCGATGGATCTTCTGCATGAGTACGGAATTCTCTTTGGTACATCGATCTGCTATACTAAGGCAAACATCGATGCGGTTACGAGCGATGACTTCTTCCATCTTCTGGAGGAGAAGGGCGCTAAGTTCGGATTCTATTTCCACTATATGCCGACCGGTCAGAACGCGGTACCGGCACTGCTGCCGACTCCGGAGCAGAGAGAGTATATGATCAACAGAATCCGCTACATTCGTTCCGCGGAGTGTCCGATTCAGTTCTATCCGATGGATTTCCAGAACGACGGAGAGTATGTAGGCGGATGTATCGCGGGCGGAAGAAACTACTTCCATATTAATGCAAGCGGAGACGCAGAGCCCTGCGTATTTATCCACTACTCCAATACGAACATTCATGACAACTCCATTCTGGAGATGCTTCAGAGCCCGCTGTTTATGGCATATCACGAGGGACAGCCGTTCAACCGCAACCATCTTCGTCCCTGCCCGATGCTTGAGAACCCGAAGCTGCTTCGTGAGATGGTGAAGGAGACGGGAGCACACCAGACCAACGAGGAGGCACCGGAATCCGCAGAGGAGCTCTGTGAGAAGTGTGACGATTACGCTAAGAACTGGGCACCGGTTGCAGACCGTATCTGGGCGAGTGAGAAACACAAGAAGCCGACCTACGAGAACTACACCAAGGAAAAGAGAGAGCATCCGGAGCTTGCGGCATTTGAGCATGCTGCGAACGAATAACGGATTCTGTCAGTTTGGAATCTCTCCGACAGTTTAACTGTAAGTCAGATAGATAAATTTTATAAATGGACGAATCCGGGGCTGCCCTGCGAAGAAATTCGCAAGGCAGCCCCTTTTGACGTATAAGAATTGCGGTAGTGCGAAGCACGGAGCAATCCGTAGCTTATACAGTGTGTGGCACGACTTATCGCATGGTAGTTTATTGTATAAGCATTGCGAGGTGAAATGTTCGTGAAAAAGTGATAAAATCATGATATATACAGAAAAAGGGAGGGCGTAGTATGTTAAAAGATTTTGTGAAGACGGTTCCGCCTGAGAGGGAGGAGATCAAAGAGGAACTTAAAACGGCGCGGGAGCAGCTTGCCGGCTATCAGCTTAAGATCAAGGAGGCAAAGCTTCCGGTCATGGTGATTTTTGAGGGCTGGGGTGCCGCCGGAAAGGGGAGCGTGATCGGCAAGGTGATCCGGAACATTGATCCCCGGTTTTTCAAGGTCAAAAATTTTGCGGCGCCGACTGCCGATGAGAAAAGGTATCCGTTCCTCTATCGTTATCTGCTCGAGATCCCGGAGGCGGGAAAATTTACTTTTTTTGATACCTACTGGCTGGAGGAAGTCGCAAACGGGGTGATGTCCGGAGAAATGAGCGAAGAGGAGTACAAGCAGAAAATTCACAGCATCAACACGACGGAGCGGTCGCTTCACGACAATGGATATCTGATTTTGAAGTTTTTCTTCCAGATCGGCAGGAAGGAGCAGAAGAAACGGCTGGAGGCACTCGCGGCGGACAAGAATACCCGCTGGCGGGTAAACGGTGAGGATCGGAAGGAGAACAGAAATTACGGAAAATGCCTGGAGGTGTATGACCGCTTTCTGGAGGATACCAACCGTTCTGTCGCGCCCTGGTATATCATCGACGCGGAGGACAAGAAATGGGCGGAGCTTCAGGTTCTGCGGTTCCTGAATCAGGGCATTGACACGGCACTGAAAAATCAGGCACTGGCGGCTCCAATTCTGCAGAACCCATTCCCTCTGAAGCAGATGCCGAAGCTTGCGGACATTTCCCTGAAGGACAAGACGATGTCTGAGGAGACGTATCGGGAGGAGCTCAGCAGACTTCAGAAGGAACTGAACCATCTGCATTACGAGCTTTACCGCAAGAAGATACCGGTGATCATCGCCTATGAGGGCTGGGACGCGGCAGGGAAGGGAGGCAACATTAAGAGAGTTGCGGGAGCTCTCGATCCGCGGGGATATGAGGTGCATCCGATCGCAAGTCCGGAGCCTCACGAGAAGGCGAGACATTTTTTGTGGCGATTCTGGACCAGACTCCCGAAGACCGGCCATATCGCGATTTTTGACCGGACCTGGTATGGAAGAGTCATGGTGGAGCGGCTCGAGGGCTTCTGCTCTGAGAACGACTGGCAGCGGGCCTATAATGAGATTAATGAGTTTGAAAAGGAACTGACGGACTGGGGAGCAGTTGTGATCAAGTTCTGGGTGCAGATTGACAACGAGACTCAGCTCGAGCGGTTCACGGAACGGCAGAACACGCCGGAAAAGCAATGGAAGATCACGGATGAGGACTGGAGAAACCGGGACAAATGGGATCTGTATGAAGGAGCGGTAAATGAGATGATCCGGAAGACGAGTACGACCTTTGCGCCCTGGTACATTCTGGAATCTGATGATAAGAAATATGCCCGTATCAAGGCGCTGCGGATTGTGATTAAGCGAATCCGGGAGGCCTGCGGGGAGAAATAACTTCATGACCGACTGCCCGGCACGCATTACTTCGCGTGCCGGACTTGCAGAACTGGGGAAACAGCAAGAACGATTCCCCGACTGCCCGGCACGCGTTGATCCGAGTGCCGGACGGCGGTGATGAAAACGGAGCAATCCGTGGCTTGTACAGTTTGTGGCAGGATGCATTGTATGGCGTTTTAGTTTTTGCAGGCGGTCCGGAATTACTTTGCGGGCTGGATGCCGGTGAGGTCACGGCAGATCTCGCTGGCGATCAGAAGGCCTGCAGCCGGGGGAACAAACGGAGAGCTGCCCGGAATATCCCTGCGATCCGTGCATTTGCGGGCAGTTCCGGGAGGACAGATGCAGTTTGTACGGCAGCTGATCGACATGTCTTCGAGAGGACGCGTCGGCTTTTCCGTGGAAAAGACTACCTTGAGCTTTTTCACCCGGCGCTTGCGCATTTCGTGGCGCATCACCTTCGCCAGAGGATCCATGGTGGTCTTGTAGATGTCGGCGACCTGCAGTTTGGAGGGATCAAGCTTATTGCCTGCTCCCATGCAGCTGATCACGGGTACGCCGGCTTTTTTTGCCTGCATGATGATTTCTACCTTGGCGGTGACGGTATCTACGCAGTCTACGACATAATCGTACTGGGAGAAATCAAACTGGTCCGCGGTCTCCGGCAGATAGAAGCACTTGTGAAGGGTGACATTCACATGTGGATTGATATCGAGAATCCTTTCCTTTGTCACATCTACCTTGTACTTTCCAACTGTCCGCCTTGTAGCGACAAGCTGGCGGTTTACATTTGTGAGACAGACCTTATCGTCGTCTACGAGATCAACGGCGCCAAGTCCCGCACGGACAAGACCTTCTACGACATATCCGCCGACTCCTCCGATTCCGAATACAATGACCCGGGAGTCCTGTAATTTTTTTATTCCGTCCTCGCCCAGAAGAAGCTGGGTTCGCGAAAACTGATTCAGCATAATGGTTCACCTTTTCTGATTTTTTCTTAAATATATCAGACGCAGATTGCATTACGTAATCCGTTCTAAAAATATATTTCGTTGTTGCTTCATTGACATATCTTATAATAATCGTGAGGGAATATCAACAATTTACAAATTTCTGATAATCGGTGACGCGCAGGGCAAAGGTAGAACTTTCTTCGCCTTATCCGTTAAGTGTGAAGTACAAGGACATGCTGAAAAATAAGTATAAAAGAAAAAATAGTACTGGATTTTTTGTGAGAAGTCTGCTAGAATGAGTACATCAAATGCAAAGAGGCATTTCCTGTAGAAGGAAGTGCCTCTTTTTTTGTCTAAATTCATCTTTTGAATGTAAATGAACTGGAAGCCGTCTTCAGGAGGTATAAATGATGGATAATTTTCTCGCTTATGACAACCTTTTATATTCTCTGTATACTGCGATTGATTTTGAGGATCTTAAGGGAAAGCTGCTCTGTCATCTTGAGGAGCTGATTCCGCATCAGTATTCGAGTATCCTGCTGATTGATCCAAATTACAGCAGAAAGGGCGGAAGTCTGAAGGTATCCGAGTTTTTCTGTAAACCGAGTGAGTTTATGGAGGCGGAGAAAACCTACATGGAGAAATATCCGGAGGCAATGAACCGCAGACTGAATATCTCAAGAGAAACCGTATCGGTGCGTGAGAGCAGCCTGATGCCGGAGGCGGAACGCCTTCATTCGAAGGTGTACCAGGAATGTTACCGGAGATTTGACATCTACGATACACTTCAGCTTTCCATCGCGAGCGGCGATGATCTTCTGGCTGTTCTCACTCTCTTCCGCACCAGAGCGGCGGGAGCTTTTGCGGATGAAGATGTGTACCTGCTGAAGGCGCTGAGCAAGCATCTGAACACGATTTTCTACAAGCATTGCAGGGAGAGGGACACGGCGGCTTCTGTGAGCGGCGCGGTGGAGACGATCACGAAGAAGGTTCATATGACGCCGAAGGAGACGGAGATTCTGACACTGATCTTTCTCACAAAATCCAATCTCGAGATCTGCGACGAGCTCGGAATCAAGGAACATACCCTCCAGAAGCATTTTCAGAACATATACCGCAAACTGAATATTTCCTCGAGATGGGAGCTTCTCCGGTTTGCACATGATGGAGCCCAGGGCCTGGGAATGGGACAGGCAAGCTGACGACTGCATGGACGGCTGCGCCGGATGGCAAGGACGTGACGGAAAAATGAATATTCCGGTACACATTGATGTGGGTTTGTGTTAGAATTGTGAGTAAAGCAATCAACTAATAACACAAATCCACATGTTGTTGTATAAGCTCTTCGAAAACGAAGATAGAGCTCGTCGCACGCGAAGTGTGCGTGATTCTGGATGCGATAAGCAATTGGAGACTGGCGATGAGAATTCATTTTTATAGAAACTGCACAATGAAGCTGGAATATGGAGGAAAGGTATTCCTGGTCGATCCGATGTTCCGGGCACATGGGGTCACCCATCAGCTGAAAACGACGCATTACCCGGAAAAACCGCCGCTGACAGACCTTCCGGAAGCACCGGAGGAAATTATGAAGGGCGTGGAGGCGGTTCTGCTGACACACGTCCATCCCGGACATATTGATCAGGAGGCCGCGGACTGTATCCCGAAGGATATGCCTTTTTACACACAGAATCTGAACGACAAGGATCTGGTGCGAAACTACGGAATGAGCAAGACGCAGACCATCAATATGACGCTCAGCACACATTATGAGGATGTGGACATCATTCGTGTAGCGGGCAGGCATGGCGACGGAAAGATTCAGCATGTGCTGAATACCATGCAGAATTCAAGCGGTATCGTACTCCGTAAGGAGGGCGAAAAGACGGTCTACATCACCGGCGATACCGTGTGGTGCAGGGGTGTCCGTGAGGGCATTGGCTATCACCCGGATGTGATTATCGCATATCTTGGGCATGCCCACGGGGAAGGAATGCACATTACGATGGGAACAGAGGATCTTGAGAAGATTCAGAGTGCAGCTCCCTATGCAAAAATTGTGTGCGTTCACATGGAAACCTTTGAAAATCAGGAGCTGACGCGGGATGCCCTGCGCGCGTATGCGATGCAGAGAGGCTTCCTGGATCAGCTGATCATTCCGGAGAACGGAGACACAATCGAATTCTCCTGATCATCTGCTTGTGCGCATGCGCCGCGGCAGGAGGATAAGACGGGCAAACCACGTTTTGTTTTGCCCGTAGATTGGCGGATGAGGGAATGTCAACTGCTCACCCACTCAGAGCCAGTGCGTTCCCATCCACAATTTCCGCTCACAAAACGAAAGAATTATATTTATGAAGAAAAATTATAAGATGCTGGTCAGCTATGACGGCACCCGCTATTACGGATGGGAGCACCAGCCCAATCAGGAAATGACGATACAGGGGAAGCTGGAAACGGTTCTTTCGAGAATGGTCGGGGCGCCGGCAGATAAACCGGTGACAGTGATCGGAGCCGGACGGACGGATGCAGGCGTGCACGCGAGAGCAATGACGGCGAATGTGCTGCTGGATACGGATATGACAGAGCAGGAGATTCAGGAATACATGAACCGTTATCTGCCGGAAGACATCAGTGTCAATGAACTGAAAATCTGCGCAGACCGTTTTCACAGCAGATTCAAGGCGATTGGAAAGACTTACTGCTATACATGCTGGTACGACCCACGGGGCGCGAAGCCTGTTTTTGACAGAAGGTATGTGACCGTGCTGGACAGAATGCCGGATCTGGAGCGGATGAGAGAGGCAGCGGATATCCTTTCAGGGATGCATGACTTCAGAAGCTTCTGCGGCAATTCTCATATGAAGAAATCCACCGTACGCGTGGTGGATTCAATAGAGATCCGGCAGAAAGGCCCGTATCTGCGCTTTGTGTATCATGGGAACGGCTTTCTCCAGAACATGGTTCGGATCATGACGGGAACTCTTCTTGAGGTCGGATACGGAAAAAGGTCTGCCGGGAGCATGCGGGAACTTCTGGATGCAAGAGATCGGAAGCTCGCGGGGCCGACGGCGCCCGCGCAGGGGCTTTGCATGATGGAGGTGCAGTACTGACCCTATCGATCTGATCAGCCTTATCCGTCATGCATAAAAAGAATCTGAAAGACAGGATACTGGCCGGCTATAGAGCAGTGCACAGGCTGGATATAGGCTGGGTATACCCGGAATGAGGAATGAGGAAACCCGGGAAACCCGGAATTAACGCGGTTACAGCTTGACATTTATTTTCAGGAACGATATAATAAGCCGGCATGGCAAAAGTGAAAGGCGTTCGTGCGCCTTTTTTCCATGTAATGACTGAATAAGAAGCAGCCGTAGAAAAACAAGGAGGAAATTAAAGGAATGCCTACATTTAACCAGTTAGTTAAGAAGGGCCGCCAGACTTCCGTAAAGAAGTCCAACGCACCGGCATTGCAGAGAAGCTTCAACTCTCTGACAAAGAAATCCGTAAACCAGTCTTCTCCTCAGAAGCGTGGTGTCTGCACAGCAGTTAAGACCGCTACGCCGAAGAAGCCGAACTCAGCGCTTAGAAAAATCGCCAGAGTACGTCTTTCCAACGGTATCGAGGTTACAAGCTATATTCCTGGAGAGGGACATAACCTTCAGGAGCACAGCGTTGTGCTGATCCGTGGAGGAAGAGTTAAGGACCTGCCAGGTACCAGATATCACATCATCCGTGGTACTCTCGATACTGCAGGTGTTGCCAACAGAAAGCAGGCCCGTTCCAAATACGGCGCCAAGAAGCCGAAGAAGTAATACAAAAGCAACCAGGATAAGAATTCATTATCTCACTAAAGTTTTATGGTTTTGTGTAACGGTATTTCGACAACCTCTGCGGCTGCAGGTTGGATAGAAAAATTACCGGTACAGACACATTCGTACCATACCAGATGTGAGTACCTGAGATCTAATCGTTAATGATTAAGGAGGGAAGTAACGTGCCACGTAAAGGACATACTCAGAAAAGAGATGTTTTAGCAGATCCGGTATACAACAACAAGGTTGTAACCAAGCTGATCAACAGCATCATGCTGGACGGCAAGAAAGGTACCGCTCAGAAGATCGTTTACAGCGCATTTGCTAAAGTAGAGGAAAAGGCCGGAAAGCCGGCAATTGAATGTTTTGAAGAGGCGATGAACAACATCATGCCTCAGCTTGAGGTTAAGGCCCGCCGTATCGGTGGAGCTACCTACCAGGTACCGGTAGAAGTTAAGCCGGACAGACGCCAGGCTCTGGGACTTCGCTGGCTGACAATGTTCTCACGCAAGAGAAGTGAGAAGACAATGTCTGACAGACTGGCAAACGAGCTGCTCGATGCTATGAATAACACCGGAGCATCCGTGAAACGTAAAGAAGACATGCATAAGATGGCAGAGGCCAATAAGGCATTTGCTCATTACAGATTCTAAAAGGAGGGAACTCTGTTGGCTGATAACGGAAGAGAATATCCGCTTGAGAGAACCAGAAATATTGGTATCATGGCGCATATTGATGCAGGTAAAACTACTCTGACAGAGCGTATCCTGTATTACACCGGTGTTAACTACAAGATCGGTGAGACATACGAAGGAACTGCTACAATGGACTGGATGGCACAGGAGCAGGAGCGTGGTATCACGATCACATCCGCTGCCACTACCTGCCACTGGACACATCAGTACCAGAACAAACCCGCTCCGGGTGCACTTGAGCACCGCATCAACATCATCGATACACCAGGACACGTAGACTTCACCGTTGAGGTTGAGCGTTCCCTTCGTGTACTTGACGGTGCCGTAGGTGTATTCGATGCCAAGGGCGGCGTTGAGCCTCAGTCCGAGAACGTATGGCGTCAGGCGGATACCTACAATGTTCCTCGTATGGCATTTGTAAACAAAATGGATATCCTTGGAGCAAACTTCGACAACACCGTTCACGAGATCATTACCAAGCTCGGCAAGAACCCGGTTGTTATCGAACGTCCGATCGGCAAAGAGGATTATTTCCAGGGCGTAGTTGATCTGTTCGAGATGAAGGCATACATCTACAACAATAAGACCGGCGATGATATCTCCATCGTAGATATCCCGGACGATATGAAGGATGAGTGCCAGGCCGCTCACGAAGAGATGGTCGAGAAGATCGTTGAGTTCGACGATGATCTGATGATGGCTTATCTCGACGGAGAGGAGCCGAGCATCGACGACATGAAGAAGGCACTCCGCAAGGCAACTATCGCGAATAAGGCCGTTCCGGTTCTCTGTGGTTCTGCACATCAGAACAAGGGAATTCAGAAGCTTCTGGACGCAATTGTTGACTTCATGCCGGCACCTACTGACGTACCGGACATCGAGGGAACAGATCTGGACGGAAATGAAGTCGTAAGACATTCTTCTGATGAAGAGCCGTTCTCAGCTCTTGTATTCAAGATCGTTTCCGACCCGTTCGTTGGACGTCTTGCATATTTCAGAGTTTATTCCGGTACACTGAACTCCGGTTCTTATGTACTGAATGCGACCAAGGACAAGAAAGAGCGTGTCGGCCGTATTCTTCAGATGCATGCCAACAAGCGTCATGAGCTGTCCAAGGTATATTCCGGAGATATCGCTGCGGCTATCGGATTCAAGTTCTCCTCTACCGGAGATACAATCTGCGACGAGCAGCATCCGGTAATTCTGGAGTCCATGGACTTCCCGGATCCGGTTATCGAGCTCGCAATCGAGCCGAAGACAAAGGCCGGACAGCAGAAGCTTGGCGAGGCTCTCGCAAAGCTGGCTGAGGAGGATCCGACCTTCCGCGCTACCACAAACCAGGAGACCGGACAGACAATCATCGCCGGAATGGGCGAGCTCCATCTGGAGATCATCGTTGACCGTCTGCTTCGTGAGTTCAACGTAGAGGCAAATGTCGGAGCTCCGCAGGTTGCATATAAAGAGACAATCACAAAGGCATCGGATATCGACAGCAAGTATGTTCGTCAGTCCGGTGGTAAAGGACAGTACGGTCATTGTAAAGTTAAGTTCTCGCCGCTGGATGCAAATGCAGAGCAGTCCTACGAGTTCGTTAACAGCGTAACCGGCGGTTCCATCCCGAAGGAGTATATCCCGTCCATCGATGAGGGTATTCAGGATGCCATGAAGGCCGGTCAGCTCGGCGGATTCCCGGTAGTCGGAGTCAAGGCTGAGGTATACGACGGATCCTATCATGAGGTCGATTCTTCCGAGATGGCATTCCATATTGCGGGATCCATGGCCTTCAAGCAGGCAATGGAGAAGGGCGCTCCGGTGCTCCTCGAGCCGATCATGAAGGTTGAGGTTACTACACCTGAGGAATACATGGGCGATGTTATTGGTGATATGAATTCCCGTCGTGGCCGTATCGAGGGAATGGATGATGTAGGAAACGGAAAGCTTGTCCGCGGTTTTGTTCCGCTGGCTGAGATGTTCGGCTACTCCACAGACCTTCGTTCCGCTACACAGGGACGTGCAAACTACTCCATGTTCTTCGACCGCTATGAGCCGGTTCCGAAGTCTGTTCAGGAGAAGGTCCTTTCTGATAAGTAATGAAACGGTTCCTGCCCCGTTCGCGGGGCAGAAGCGTTAATGTCAACACCGGATGGACGGAGCCATTCCGTCAGATGTCACGGCTTCCCGGGACAGACCCGGAATTTCGTGCACGGGACTCCGGATAGAGAGAATTCACTTGCAAAGATTCTGAAAATGAAATATAATCAAGCATAGCGGATTTTCTATTTTACAGTAATTTTTAATAAAGTAAATACGCAGGCAGAACGCCGGTATTCATTTTAAGGAGGAAGTATTACAATGGCAAAACAGAAATTTGAAAGAACAAAACCGCATTGCAACATTGGTACCATCGGACATGTAGACCATGGCAAAACCACTCTGACAGCTGCAATCACAAAGGTTCTGGCTACCAGAATGCCTACCGATGAGAACCAGATCGTTGACTTCTCCAACATCGATAAAGCTCCGGAAGAGAGAGAGCGTGGTATCACAATCAATACCGCTCACGTAGAGTATGAGACTGAGAACCGTCACTATGCACATGTTGACTGCCCAGGACATGCTGACTACGTAAAGAACATGATCACAGGTGCAGCTCAGATGGATGGCGCTATCCTTGTAGTTGCAGCTACTGATGGTGTTATGGCTCAGACTCGTGAGCACGTTCTGCTTGCACGTCAGGTAGGTGTTCCGGCCATGGTTGTATTCCTCAACAAGTGTGATATGGTTGATGATGACGAGCTGATCGAGCTGGTTGAGATGGAGGTTACCGAGCTTCTTGACGAGTACGGATTCGAGAACACACCTATCGTTCGCGGTTCTGCTCTGAAGGCTCTTGAGGATCCGAACAGCGAGTGGGGCGACAAGATCATGGAGCTTCTGAGCGTTGTTGACGAGCATATCCCGACTCCGACACGTGATACAGATAAGCCGTTCCTGATGCCTGTTGAGGATGTATTCACAATCTCCGGACGTGGAACTGTTGCTACCGGCCGTGTAGAGCGTGGTACTCTGAGACTGAATGATCCGGTTGAGATCCTTGGAATCTCTGAGGACAAGCTTTCTTCTGTTGCTACCGGTATTGAGATGTTCCATAAGCTCCTTGATGAGGCTATGGCTGGTGATAACATCGGTGTTCTTCTCCGTGGTATCAACAGAACGGATATCGAAAAGGGACAGGTTGTTGCTAAGCCCGGCACTGTGACCTGCCATACAAAGTTCACCGCTCAGGTTTACGTTCTGACAAAGGACGAGGGCGGCCGTCATACCCCTTTCTTCAATAACTATCGTCCGCAGTTCTATTTCAGAACAACTGACGTTACCGGTGTTATCACTCTTCCGGAAGGCACTGAGATGTGCATGCCTGGTGATAACGTTGAGATGACCATCGAGCTGATCCATCCGATCGCTATGGAGCAGGGACTTACCTTCGCTATTCGTGAGGGCGGTCACACTGTAGGATCCGGCCGTGTAGCTACGATCATCGAGTAATCGAAAAATAGTATTATCAAGCAATTTATGAAGAGCCGCAAACCCTTGGAATACAGGGTATGCGGCTCTTTTTGCGGTGCGCCTAGCGGCGCACGTTTCCAACGGGTTCAAGTCCCGAATCCACCCGGTAGTGGGAAGGATATAGCCGAAGGCAAGGGTGTCCGCCGCGAGACGGAATCTGAAGGAA
>NZ_JBQHWP010000013.1:0-111492 GCF_052063915.1 Bilifractor sp. HCP3S3_D3 | reverse complement strand
ATCTAAAAAGTGCATGATTAGAGTGTTAACACGGATATTAAATAAAAGCCCCTGAAAACCGGGGCTCATGTTAAAGTTTTTTCGAGACATTTTCATTTATGCTTGACAGGAGTGTTCTGCGATGAATAAAAAGGTACTAATCATTTCCTCAAGTCCCCGTAAGGGCGGCAACTCCGAAACGCTGGCAGCAGCATTTGCCAAGGGCGCACGGGAGGCAGGTAACCAGGTAGAAACTGTGTATCTACGGGAAAAGCAGGTTGGCTTCTGCAAGGGATGCCTCGCCTGCCTGAAGTTGGGGCACTGCGTCATCCAAGACGATGCCGTGGAAATTGCCGCCAAAATGCACGATGCAAATGTGCTGGTGTTCGCAACGCCTGTCTACTATTACTGCGTCAGCGGTCAGCTCAAGACTATGCTGGACCGTGCCAACCCGCTGTTTGATACGGACTACGTCTTTACGAAAGCCTATCTGCTTGCAACGGCGGCAGAGGACGCACCGGAAACCTTTGCGGGTACAGAGAAAGCCGTGCAGGGCTGGGTGGACTGTTTCCCCCGCTGTGCGTTGGCGGGCACAGTGTTTGCGGGCGGCGTAAATAGCGCGGGAGAGATCGCAGGTCATGCCGCACTGGAGCAAGCTTATCAGATGGGCAGGGAGGTGTGAGCCATGGCAGTTAAACAAACGGCAGGCAGAGATGCTTTGGGGGAATTTGCTCCCAAATTTGCGGAATTGAATGATGATGTGCTGTTCGGGCAGGTGTGGAGCCGGGAAGACAAGCTTTCCCTGCGAGACCGCAGCATTGTAACAGTGGTGGCGCTGATGGCGCAAGGGCTGACGGATTCGTCTTTTCAGTACCATCTGACAACTGCAAAGAACAACGGCGTGACGAAAACGGAAATTGCGGAGATCCTGACCCATGCGGCATTTTATGCAGGCTGGCCCAAGGCATGGGCGGCCTTCCGTATGGCAAAGGAGGTATGGGCGGAGGACGATGCTGCCGACGCAAAAGCCAAGCATCAGAATGAAATGGTCTTTCCCATCGGCGCACCCAATGACGCCTTTGCGAAATATTTTATCGGGCAAAGCTATCTCGCACCGCTTTCTACGCAGCAGGTTGGCATTTACAATGTGACCTTTGAACCGGGCTGCCGCAACAACTGGCACATTCATCACGCCAAAAACGGCGGCGGACAGATCCTCGTTTGTGTGGCCGGTCGAGGTTACTATCAGGAATGGGGCAAACCGGCACAGGAGCTGCGCCCCGGCGACGTGGTAAACATTCCGACCGGGGTCAAGCACTGGCACGGTGCTGCGCCGGACAGCTGGTTCTCTCATCTGGCGGTAGAGGTTACGGGGGACGAAACATCCAATGAATGGTTGGAAGCCGTGGACAACACAGTATATTTTAAGGCAACAGGCAAGGAGGTCTGAATATGGAGAAACTGAATTTAACACAGGAATGGGATAAGGTGTTCCCGAAAAGTGACAAGGTGGATCACAAGAAAGTAACCTTTCATAACCGCTATGGCATCACACTGGCGGCGGATATGTATACGCCAAAGAGTGTGGTGGACAAGCTGCCCGCTATTGCCGTCAGCGGTCCGTTCGGCGCGGTAAAGGAGCAGTCCTCCGGTCTGTATGCGCAGAAAATGGCAGAGCTTGGCTTCTTGACGATTGCCTTCGATCCGTCCTACACCGGCGAGAGCAGCGGTACACCCCGCTATGTCGCTTCGCCGGACATCAACACCGAGGATTTCTGCGCAGCGGTAGACTTCCTTTCCGTGCAGGAGAATGTTGACCCGGAGCGCATCGGTATCATCGGTATCTGCGGCTGGGGCGGCATGGCGCTCAATGCCGCAGCCATTGACACCCGCATCAAAGCTACTGCGGCTATGACCATGTACGACATGACCCGTGTAACGGCCAACGGATATTTTGATGCTGAGGATTCTGAGCAGGCACGCTTTGAGAAGAAAAAAGCCATGAATGCACAGCGCACCGAGGACTATAAAAACGGCAGCTATGCGCTGGCGGGTGGCGTGGTTGATCCGCTGCCGGAGGACGCACCGCAGTTTGTAAAGGACTATTATGCCTATTACAAAACGCCACGTGGCTATCACTCCCGCAGCCTGAACTCCAACGGCGGTTGGAATGTGACCTCCTCGCTGTCGTTCCTGAATATGCCGATCTTACAATACAGCAACGAAATCCGCTCTGCCGTGCTGCTGGTACACGGGGAAAAGGCGCACTCCCGCTATTTCAGCGAAACAGCGTACAGCAAGCTGACCGGCGATAATAAGGAATTGCTCATTATCCCCGGTGCAAACCACACCGACCTTTACGATCAGATGGATATCATTCCGTTTGAAAAGCTCAACGCATTCTTTACAGAGTATTTGAGATGCAGCGGCATATTATGTGTTTTTGCGTAAGCATCTGGAGGAAGGCGTATATCAAGTTTCTGCTGTTCTGCATCGGATGTACTGAAACGAAATATTTAAGCCATTGAAGAATCGGAATTTGTCTACGATACGTGTAGATTTGTCAATGATGTGTTACCCATAAAGAAAAGCATTTAGGAAGTAGTCCGGAGATTTCCGGTTAAGTGGCCATGACTTTTTGCTGTACTGAGATTCATTGACATTTGTGCACACCCATGCTATGATTTTGAGTATTCACTCGGAGGGTGAGTCGTTCGTGGAAACAACAGCCGGATAAGGCGCAGATTGAGATGTCTGTCCCTTGTTCGGCTTTTTTTGTGTTCAGAGGCGGATTTTAATGGATTTTCTTCGTGAAAATATCAAGCAGATTTATTTCGGATATCTTGCTGCGGCCTTTGGCAGTACACGGATCTCATCTGTTTACTCGATTGTAGATATGGCGATGATGGGGCAGTATCCGGGACCGGATGGTACAGCTGCTCTTACTGTGGCCGCGCTTTGGGGTAAAAAGCAGGAAGTTGTGGGGGAATATGGTTGTGTCAAAAGATGAGTATTTGATTACCGATACGCCGCTGAAAGCGCTGACGGTTTTTGTAATGCCGATGATTCTCGGCAGCTTTTTTCAGCAGGTATACAATATGGCTGATTCCATTATCGTCGGTCAGTTTGTTGGCTCCTCCGCACTGGCGGCGGTTGGTGCCTGTGCAGCCCTGACGAATGTTTTCATTTGTGTGGCACTGGGGGCCGGTGTTGGTGCAGGTGTGCTTGTGAGCCGCTATTTCGGTGCCAAAGAATATGGCAAAATGAAAACCATTGTTTCTACATCATTGATCAGCTTTTTGCTTCTGAGCATCATCCTTGGTGTCTTTGGATTTTGCTTTTCTCATGCGATGATGAGCGGATTACAGACCCCTTCCGATATTCTGAAGGAAGCGGTACTATATTTACGGGTCTATTTTGTGGGTTTCCCGTTTTTGTTCATGTACAATATTCTTTCTACCATGTTCACATCCATCGGTGAATCAAAAATTCCGCTGGGGCTGCTGATCTTTTCATCGATCCTGAATATTGTGATGGATCTTTGGATGGTAGCCGGTCTGGGGCTTGGCGTGTTCGGCGCGGCACTGGCAACCCTGATTGCCCAAGGAATTTCCGCTGTGTTCTCACTATTGATCTTCCTATATCGGATGCGGCGGTATAAGAGCGCCTTTGTCTGGTTTGACAGGTGGGAGCTGCGCTCGATGCTTCGAATTGCCGTGCCGTCAGTTCTCCAGCAGTCTACCGTGTCTATCGGTATGATGATCGTACAGGCAGTGGTCAATCCCTTCGGCACACAGGCGCTGGCAGGATATGCGGCAACGATGCGGGTGGAGAATGTCTTTTCTCTGATTTTTGTGTCCATCGGCAATGCGGTTTCTCCATATGTTTCCCAGAACCTTGGCGCAAACAAAACGCAGCGTATCAAAAAAGGCTACCACGCAGCATTGGTGCTGGATGTGTGCTTTGCAGCCATTGCCTTCCTTGTCATTGAAACGCTGCACACGCAGATTTCCTCGCTGTTCCTTGGAAAAGACGGAACAGCTCTGGCTTATCAGGTGTCTGGGGATTATATGAGGTGGATCGGTTACTTCTTTATCTTTATGGGAATTAAAATGGCGACCGATGGAGTTCTTCGCGGACTTGGAATCATGCGCCCATTCCTTATTGCCAACATGGTAAACCTTGCGATCCGCCTGTCCGTGGCTTTGATCTGTGCGCCGCGTTTTGGCATTGACTTTGTTTGGCTTGCTGTGCCTGCAGGCTGGCTTGCCAACTTTTTGGTTTCCTATGCGGCACTCAGAAAATGCTGGCCAATGGATAAAGCGGCGAGCGCTCTCTAATACCCGGTGTATAATAAGATTACAAGAAAATAAAAATTTCGCGATTTCGTGGGTTTACCTATGGGCTTACTGAGAGAGAAAAACCGCATGAATACTGGACTTTTTGGATCAAGGTCAGGTGAGTACGGCTTAAAAGAGATCATCCAACAGACTCCCCGTGGAATCTGTTGCAAAGGGCTCCTTGCTGTTGTAGCGGGGAGTCTTTTTGATTACCGCAGCTGCGCTGCGGCCTGGTCGTCACTGCGGACTCGTTTTTTTTGGTCCGGATATGATAGCTGGAAGCTCGGGAGGTTTTGGTTGGAACAGAAATTAGATTTTGGAACAGAAAGAATGCTGCCTTTGATTGTAAAGATGTCCCTTCCTGCCATTGCGGCACAGTTTGTGAATCTGCTGTATGGAATCGTGGACCGTATCTTTATCGGACACATCCCCTCGGAGGGCACGCAGGCACTGGCCGGGGTCGGTGTCTGTAATTCAATTATCCTTATTGTGGCTGCATTTGCACAGTTCACAGGGAGCGGGGCATCGCCGCTGGCGGCAATTGAGCTTGGTAAGGGAAATCAGAAGAAGGCAGAGCAGTTTCTGGGCAACGGGATTACACTTCTGCTTGTTTTCGGTATTGTACTTATGTTGGCAGTATACAGCTTTATGGATCCGATTTTGCGGCTGGTAGGCGCGTCGGAGGCTACACTGCCGTATGCACACAGTTATCTTGCGTGGTATATGAGCGGAACGCTGTTTGTCATGATCACGATAGGTCTGAATCCGTTTCTTACTACAGAGGGGCATCCGAAAGCGGCGATGTTTTCCGTACTGATCGGGGCCGGCATCAATATCTTTCTGGATCCTGTTTTTATCTTCACACTCGGTATGGGGGTGAGGGGCGCCGCGATGGCAACAGCCATCTCGCAGGGTGTGAGTTCCGTATGGATTCTGCACACGCTTCTCAAAGAGGATGCCTTGCTCAAAGTGACCCGTAAGACATTGCGGCCGGATATGGCAGTCATGCACAACATACTGGCATTGGGAGTTTCACCGTTTGTAATGGCATCGACAGAAAGCCTGATCGGGTTTGTGATGAATGCAGGGCTGGCAAAATATGGGGATATTTACGTCAGTACGCTTACCATTTTACAGAGTTGTATGATGATGATATCCACGCCGCTGCAGGGCTTCACTGCCGGCGTAAGTCCGGTGATTTCCTATAATTATGGGCAGGGCAATACTGACCGGATTCAAGAGGGAAAGAGGATTATTTTTTGTGTGATGACCGGTTTTAATTTTATAATTACGCTGCTGATTATTATGCTTCCGTCAGTCTTTGGAGGTGTTTTTACAAGTGATCCGAAGCTGATTGCAGAAGTACAGATTTATGCGGGTGTATTTTTGGGCGGCTTTCTGATTTTCGGGCTGCAAAGATCCTGTCAGTGCATGTTTCTGTCGATGAATCAGCCCAAAATTTCTCTGTTTATTGCGCTGCTTCGTAAGGTATTCCTTCTGGTGCCACTGGCGCTGATTCTTCCGAACTTTTTCGGAGTGAAAGGAATCTACCTGGCTGAATCTGTGGCGGACGCAGTCGCTGCGGCATGCTGCAGCCTGATCTTTTGGAAGCGCTATCCGAAAATCCTGAAATATATCCAAAAAAAATCCTGAAGTTCTTGTGGGGATTGCGATAAAAGAATAAAATATATACAGAGGGTAAACTAACACGAAACAAATATGCAATACATGATAGTATAACTTGTTTATGACGCGGCTGGCTCCGTGCCGGGCACTCCCCGAAGGGAAGGAGGAAATGCGCGGTGACAAAATCTTCTCTGAAAAAGCTTCGCGTTTTTCTGTATGTGCTTCTTTCCGTCCTGGCGGCGATGGCGCTGCGGCAGGGTGCTTACCGAACCGATGGCGTATTGGACCGGATCAGCGACATACTTCGTCCGGGCATTTATCTGGTTTTGTTTCTCGTTTGGGGGATTTCGATCCACAGACGGATCATTCAGATTCAGGTGCGCCGTCATCTCATCGTTATTTCTGCTCTCATCATATTCTGGATTGCCGTCAGAACCATCCGGTATTCGCTGGAGAAAGGTGTATGGCTGATCCGGTTCCTGTGGCACCTGTACTATGTTCCCCTGCTGATGATTCCGCTGCTGGCAGTGTTTATCGCGCTGTCGCTGGGAAAAGGAGAAAATTTCCGACTGCCGAAGTGGACAGCATTGTTTTATATACCAACGGTGCTGCTCCTGATGCTGGTTCTGACCAACGATTTGCATCAGATCGTATTCGTTTTTCCTGCCGACGCTGTGGAGTGGATGGATGATTATAATTATGGCATTGGTTACTTTCTGGTTGTCGTCTGGATGATGTTATGCAGTGTAACTGCTCTTGTGATCATGCTGATTAAATGCCGGATTCCGCACAGCCGCAAAGTCCTGATATTGCCCTTTCTTCCAGTCATCCTTGCAATGATCTACGGCACGCTGTGGATTTTAGATTCGTTCGGTATTGTTCAGCTGTTATGGCTGAGGATGCTTGCCGGTGATATTACCATTGTATATTGCCTGCTGTTCTCGGCAACGCTTGAAAGCTGTATCCAATGTGGCCTGATCCAGAGCAATACCGGTTACGACGAACTGTTTCCGGTCAGCAGGCTCGGAGCGCAGATAACGGATGCTGAGAATAACGTCTGTCTTGCAAGCCTCAACGCAGTCACGCTGACGGAGGAACAGAGGAGAAAGTCAGGGGACGAGGCCATCCTGGCAGATAAAAATACGCTTGTCAGGAGTCAGCCGATCGGATTTGGTCATGTTCTCTGGCAGGAGGATGTTTCTGAACTGACCGAAGCCATCGATCAGATTGAGGATAACTGCTCGGAGCTTGCGGAACGTAACCGTATCCGACGGAAGAATCTGGAAATGAAGAAAAGGATTCTTGCCCTTCAGGAGAAAAACAGGGTAAATGATCTGCTCCAGAGCGAAACAGAGCGGCAAATGGATCTGATCGAACGGATTCTGGAAAATTACGAGACAGAAACGGATGGCAGCAAATGCGGCCGGCTTCTGGCGGGCGCGGCGGTAATCGGCGCCTATATCAAACGATACGGCAATCTGCTTCTTATCCGCGAGCGCAGTTCATCCGCGGATATCCGGGACCTGTCCAGGTGCTTTGAGGAATCCTTTATGAATCTGGAGCTTCTCGGTGTAAACTGTCTCTATACACTGCCAACGGGGGTTCCGCTTGCAACCTCGGATATGCTTCGGGTGTATCGGAGCTTCGAGACGATGACGGAGGCCTGTTTGTATGACCTCTCCAACGTCTGGATTCATCTGCGGAACGATGCGGGCGGTTATCTGCTGCATATGGAATTTGTCTGCGAGACGGATCTGACGCAGTTTGCGCAGATCGCTGATTTTTTTTCGGCCGAAGACAAGGGAACGTATCGCTTTTCGTTCCGAATGCGGAAAGGCGGGGTGTGATCATGTGGATTGGAGAAGCGGCAGAACGGATCCGGCATCAATATGCACTGCGTACTGCAGTAAAAGAAGCACTCGACACACTTCCGGCAGCAGTTTGCTATTTTAACTCCTCCGGATCAGTGAAATTGTGCAATCCAGTCATGTACAGGCTGTTTCGAAAAATGGCACAGAGTGATCTTCAAAGCTACCAGGAGCTGAAAAGTGCACTGGACGGGTGCGATTCATCGACCGGTATTGTACGGGACGGAAATGTCTTTCTCTTCCCCGATGGAAGCGTATGGAAGTATTCGGAAGCTCCGGTCAAAACGGAATATGGAAAGATCTATATAGAGACGGTGTTCATCGATGTGACCGAATTGTATGAAAGGCGGCAGGAATTAAAACGTCAGTCAAAAGAGCTGAAAAAGATGTATGAGGAATTGAAAAATCTGTCGGATCATATGAAGGAAGCAGCCAGGGAACAGGAAATTTTGAACATGAAATCACGGCTGCATGACCAGATGAACCTCGGGGTCACCGCGATACGGCAGATGTTGCGCAGCGGTACTGCTTCTTCGGAAAATTCTGCAGCAGTCGTGCAGTTTCGCCGCGCAATTCAGGTGCTGCAGGAGGAAAACAGCTGCCCGCAGGACGGCCTGACGGAGTTTATCCATGATGCAGCGGTATCCGGTATTCATGTAAAAATAACAGGGCAAATGCCGAAAGAAAGGGAGACGCTGGAGCTGTTTTTGAAGATTATGCGGGAAGCATGTGTCAATGCAGCTCGCCATGCGGATGCCACTAAACTTTTTGTGGAAGTAGAGCACGGGCAGGGTTGGCACATGTTTCGCGTGACCAATGACGGAAAGCCGCCGGAAGAGGCGGCTGCGCCGCGGGGCGGTCTGGCGGATCTGGAGAGACTGGTTGTGAAAGAGGACGGAAGGATGGAAATCTGTTGGCATCCGTCGTTTGTTCTGACCGTGAGGTTGCCGGATAGTGACGCTGTCGGGTCGTGACGGGGCTGGATCGTGAGGTTGCCGGACTGTGATGGCGTCAGATTGTGAGATCGGGAGAGAACAGGAGAGAACAGGAGGGGGCAGTATGACGAAGGTTTTGGTCATTGATGACCAGCGGATTGCCAGGGAATATATGGAGAATATCGTGAAAAATGGCGGAGACTACGAACTGGTGGGCAGTCTGTCGAAAGCGGACCTTGCAGAAACCGTCTGCCGCAGGAGCAGGGTCGATCTGGTGCTCATGGATGTCTGTACCCATAGTACGAAAGACGGTATCGACACAGCTTCCGAGCTGCGCAGACAGTTTCCGGAATTGAAAATCATTGTTGTCACCTCGATGGTTGAGGAGAGCTTTATCAAGCGTGCGCGAGAAGCAGGGGCGGATAGCTTCTGGTATAAAGACGTCAGTCCGGAGGACCTGCTGACCGTCATGGATGCGACTATGCAGGGCAGACAGATCTGGCCTGCGGAGACACCGGCGGTAAAGATCGGCATTACGACCAGCAATGATTTGACGGAGACTGAAATCAAGGTGCTGCGCCTGGTCTGTGAAGGGCTGGAGTACAGCGAAATCGCAGAACGGCTGCATTACACGAAAGACAATGTAAAGTATCATATTCGAAACATTCTGCAGAAAACAGGCTATGCAAACAAGACACAGCTCGCCATCGCCGTTACAGGAAAACAATATATTATACCGAAGCTGTTTGATTGAAAGTATGTCTGATTTATTAAGTCCCCGGTTTATTTTGATGTGTACCCGGAATTCCGGATACATATCAAAGTAAGCCGGGGATTTTTGTATGTAACTTCAGGTGGTTTTGCTTTTGTAAAAGGTACCGATTCGATAACTTTACCCTTATGGGTAGGGAAGGAAGAATTCGCTGCTCTTATAATGAGAGTGTACAGAAAGAAACGCATTGTCTCATGTCTGGGGTCGGATATGAATCAGAACATTTGGAGGTAAGGATATTGCGTCGGGTCGTGATTGATATGCAGAATATGCTGTTTGCGGATGCGATAGCGGAAGCATTGCGTAAATTTGATTCTGATTTTGATCCGGTCATGAGTGAAAGTCCGGACAAGACTCTGGAATTATGCAATGCCATACTGGCGAACATTCTGGTTATGGAGGTTACCGCTTATGCGCCATGGATGCTGGAGGGAAGAATGCGAATTCGTGATGCACTGAAGAACAGCAATCCGGATTGCAAGGTGGTGCTGGTAGTTGATGAGAACACGGAGAAAAAACTGGCGGACCGGGTCAGACAGGCCAAAAAAGATGGTCTGATTGACAACTTTATCTATGGATCGGTTTCTTCCAGTTATCTGTCGGCAGTCATTGACGCACTGTGACAGAACAAAAATCGAGACGGGAGGTAATGGTATGGGACTTATCAAAGCAGGAATCGGGGCGCTTGGATCTACATTAGCAGACCAGTGGAAGGAATTTTTCTATTGTGATGCGCTTCCCAATGACGTTCTAATGAGACGCGGGCAGAAACGGATCACCGGGCGTTCTTCCAATACCAGGGGAAATGACAATGTGATCTCAAGCGGCTCCGGCATCGCCGTGGCGGATGGTCAGTGCATGATCATTGTGGATCAGGGTGAAATTGTCGAGGTCTGTGCCGAGCCGGGAGAGTTTACCTATGATACATCCTCGGAGCCCAGTATCTTCAGCGGGAGGTTCGGGGAGAGCCTGAAGGAAAGCTTCCGCACGCTTGGGAGGCGTTTCACCTATGGCGGCGACACGGGCAGGGATCAGCGTGTCTACTATTTTAATACAAAGGAAATCCTGGACAATAAGTTCGGAACGGCAAATCCGATCATTTTTGAAGTCGTGAATAAGCGGATCGGCATGAGCCGAACGGTTCAGCTGCGGTGCAACGGAGTATATACCTATGTGATCTCTGATCCGCTGGTTTTTTATAAGCGGCTCTGCGGGAATGTCGCGGACGAATATACCCGTGACCAGATTGACGCGCAGCTCAAGACGGAATTCATTGACGCGCTTCAGCCGGCCTTCGGAGCGCTCGCCGAGCAGGAGCTCAGGCCTGCACAGATTCCGGCCAAATCCGGAGAATTGAAAGCCGCGATGAACGAGGCATTGCGGCAGGAATGGATCGACAACCGCGGCATTTCCGTCGGGAAGATTGCACTGAATCCGATTACGCTGACCGAAGCCGATATGAAGAAGATCAACGAGATGGAGGATGCGGCTACGGTGGGAACCAATCCGTTTATGATGGCAGGCCGGGTGACAAATGCGACAGCGGATGCCATGGAGACTGCCGCCGGAAATTCTGCCGGGGCCATGACCGGTTTCCTTGGTATGGGAATGGCCGGCATCGGAAGTCAGGGCGGATTCGGCGCGGCGCAGAACCTGTACAGCATGGGACAGCAGATGCAGGCACAACAGGCGCAGTCTCAGCAGATGCAGTCCGGGCAATCCCGGCAGCCGCAGACCGCAGCGCCTGAACAGAACAGCTGGAAATGCAGCTGCGGAGCAGTGGCGACCGGGAAGTTCTGTCCGGAGTGCGGCGCGAAGAGACCGGAGCCGGTACCGGCAGGGGCATGGAAGTGCAAATGCGGGGCCACGGCGACCGGAAAGTTCTGCCCGGAATGCGGCTCACCGAGGCCGTCGGAGGAGGTTGGCTGGACCTGTTCCTGCGGAACGGTAAATAAAGGCAGGTTCTGCTCAAATTGTGGCGCCCCAAAACCTGCAGGCGCACCGGTGTACCGGTGTGACAAATGCGGATGGGAGCCGGAGGATCCGGCGCACCCACCGAAGTTTTGCCCGGAATGCGGGGATCCTTTTGACGACAGCGACCGGAAGTAAATCTTGATGAGGGGAAGGAAAGCTATGACGAATCAGGGACAGACATTTTTGAAGGTCACATCGATTTTAATGGTCATCGGTGGAATTATCGCCTTGTTCGCAGGAGTATTTGCAATTCTGGGAGTCAACGCACTGGCGGCACTGATGGGGAGTGCGGAAGGAACCGGACTTCTCTATGCCGGCTCCGTTCTTGCAGTGGTCACCTCGGCAGTTGAGATTCTTGCAGGCGCAAAGGGCCTCAAAGCGTGCAGGCTGCCGGAAAAAGCCGGCGGGTGCGTGATCCTTGGTATTGCGATAGTGGCTCTCAGCATGATTTCTATGGCGGTCAGTGTGAAAGGCGGAGGGGAGTTTAAAATCATTAACCTTGTGGTCAATCTTCTGGTACCCGTCCTATATATCCTTGGAGCGGTAAAAACAAAACCGGCTGCAAGGGCGTGACAGGGAGCATAAAAGGACGTTTATGAACAAGAGGACTGCTGTTTCGCGGAAGCCCTCTTGCATGGGCGGCAGATATAGAAAGCATGCAGGGAGGAAGCGCATATGAGTGCTTTACAGGAATATAAATGTCCGTGCTGCGGAGGCGCAATTGCCTTTGACAGCGGGACGCAGAAAATGAAATGTCCGTTTTGCGATACGGAATTTGAAGTAGAAACCCTAGAAGCCTATGCCGGGGAACAGGCCTCCGGCCGGGAGGATGAGATGAACTGGGAAACAGCCGCGGGAGGAGCGTGGCAGGAAGGAGAAGTGGAGGGACTTCGCACTTATGTGTGCCAGTCGTGCGGCGGTGAGATCGTAGGCGATGAGAATACCGCGGCGGCATCCTGTCCGTTCTGCGGGAATCCGGTGGTTATGACGGGGCAGTTTTCCGGCGCGCTGAAGCCGGATTATATCATTCCGTTCAAGATGGACAAGAAGGCTGCGAAGGAAGCGCTTCAAAAGCATTACGGTGGAAAGCGGCTTCTTCCCAAGGTGTTCAAGGATCAGAATCACATTGATGAGATCAAGGGCATATACGTGCCGTTCTGGCTTTTTGACGCGGAGGCGGAGGCGAACATGCGATATAAGGCGACCAGCGTCCGGACCTGGAGCGACAGCAGCTATCAATACAAGGAGACCAGCTACTATTTGGTCACCCGGGGCGGGGAGATTGGCTTTGAGAGGGTTCCTGTGGACGGCTCTTCCAAAATGCCGGACGATCTGATGGAGTCGATTGAGCCGTTCCTGTTTTCCGATGCGGTAGATTTCAAAACAGCTTATCTGGCGGGATATCTGGCAGATAAATATGATGTAGATGAAGAACAGAGCATAGAACGGGCCAACGCCAGGATCAAACAGAGCACGGAGAAAGCCTTTGCGGATACGGTCAGGAACTATACGAGTGTGGTTCCGGAAGCAGGCAGCGTAAAGCTTCGGGGCGGAAAGGCAGCCTATGCGCTCTATCCGGTGTGGATGCTCAACACCACCTGGAATGGAAAAAACTACACCTTCGCGATGAACGGTCAGACCGGAAAACTGGTGGGTGATCTTCCGGTAGATAAAGGCGCAGCCCGTAAATGGACATTAGGGCTGACAGCCCTGTGCAGTACCGCGGCCTACGGGATTATCTGGCTTCTGCATCTGGCGAGAATCTTATAGGGAGGGCAGACCGATGAAAAAACGTATTTTTTCGATTTTTCTTCTGCTCGCACTTTGTCTTGGCATGGCAGTGCCGGCTTTTGCAGCGGACAGTGGAGAAGAAACAGGCGGATTCGCAGACGCATATCACCGTCTGCAGGATCAGGCCGCTGTTATAACAGAAGAAGAGGACAGCGAGATTCAGCAGCTTCTTGATCAAGACAGCACAGAGCTGAAATTTGATCTGTGCATTGTGATTGTAGAGAGTCTGGAGGGCCGGACCGCCAGAGATTATGCGGATGACTGGTATAATTCCTGCCAGTACGGCTATGGAAGCGATAAGGATGGAGCTCTGCTTCTGATCAGCACAGAGGACAGGGACTGGGCAGTTTCCACGCACGGATATGGAATTACGGCTTTTACAGACGAGGGCATTCAATATCTCGGAGAGCAGATGAAAGGAGATCTGTCTGCCGGGAACTATACGGAATCCTTTCGTACGTTTGCCCGTCTGGGCAGTTCGTATGTAACGCAGGCAAGAGAGGGCAATCCGTTCGATAAGTCTGATATTCCCCGGAAGCCGTTGTCTGCGGTCTGGTTTTTGGTCTCCGTGGCAATCGGCTTTGTGACAGCTCTGCTTATCGTAGGCTCCATGAAACAGCAGCTGAAGACGGTCCGTGCCCAGGCTGCAGCGGGCAGCTATGTGAGGGAAGGAAGTATGATCGTGACGGAAAGCAAAGATCTGTTCCTGTATCACAAGATTGAACGCACGGAAAAAGCAAAAAATAATGGTTCTGAAAGCAGCACGCACACATCGTCTTCCGGGACAATACACGGGGGAGGCGGTGGAAAATTCTAGGAGGAAACGAAAGGCAAGACGATCCTGTCGGCGTTTTTAGAAGAGCTTATACAGCACATCTTAAGAAATCTTAATGTTTTATAAAGGGCTCCTTTAGGGAACCCTTTTATTTACGCGAACAGTGAGCCGCAGCCGAATGCGAAGTATTCGTGTGCGGCGAGCGTCGCGATAGCGAGATAAAACTCGCGCAGCGTGTTTTTCTCGTTTGCAGGAGGAACTCTGTCATATATACTTCTTGTGCAATTTGTGATATGACGTTAATATTAGATCTATCAGATAAAAGTTATGACCCGTGTCGCACGGTGCGTGCTGGTGGGCTGTGACGCCGGTAACGTTGAGGGGAGGTTTGAACATGAAGGCGGAACAAAATGTGTTTCGAAATCATTGGTTATGGATTTTTGTCATTGCGGCGGCTTTTTTCTTTTTATTTCCGTCAGTTGTGCGGGCGGATTCCTATCCGGCTGTTCCGGTGGCCGGTTCTTCGAATGGCACGGAGACGCCGTTTGAGGCTCACGGAGATCTGCATGTCGGCAGGAGCGGCAGCCTTACGGCCCCGACGATTCTGGACAGCGAAGGAAAGCCTTTTCAGCTGAGAGGCGCCAGCACGCACGGTGTGCAGTGGTTCCCGGAATATATCAACGAAGATACCTTCCGTACGCTGCGGGATGACTGGGGCATCAATACGATCCGTCTTGCTCTATACCCGAGGGAGGGCGGTTATCTGCAGGGAGCAGGGAACCGGATGGATGCGAAGATCCGAGAGGGCGTAAGCGCTGCGCAGAAGCTGGGAATGTATGTAATTCTTGACTGGCATGTGCTGAATTATAATCCGAACGACGATCTTGAACAGGCAAAAGCGTTTTTCAAGACATATGCCTCGCAGTACGCGTCTGTGGGAAATGTGATTTTTGAAATTTGTAATGAGCCGGTTAATACGCCCTGGTACGACGGGTCGTCGCGTGACCTTTATACCTATGAAAAAACGATTGCCGGAGTCATTCGCGGCTGTGGCAGCAATGCTGTGATTCTCTGCGGAACAAACACCTGGTCTCAGGATATTGACGAGGTGGCACGGAAGCCGCTCTCAGCCGCAGGAGTTGAAAATGTCATGTACACCTTCCATTTCTACGCAGCTACGCATTATGACAGCTTGAAGAATAAATTGAAAACGGCGCTTCAGAGCGGGACGCCGGTGTTCGTATCCGAGTTCGGTATCTGCGATGCGTCGGGAAACGGAAACTATGATATCAATAATGCCGACAGCTGGATCAATCTGCTGAATGCCAACAACATCAGTTTCTGCTGCTGGTCTCTGTGCAACAAGGCAGAAGCGGCTTCCTATATCCGGAGTGACTGCGCGAAAACGTCCGGCTGGGCGGTTTCTGATCTGACGGTTACGGGTAAATGGTACCGGGAATTGTGCAGAAAGCAGCGGGAGAAGGAGTTTGCGTCAGAAGGGCTGTTCGCTGATGTCCTGGACAGCAGCCGGTATTATTACGATGCAGTATATGCCGCGAGCGAGGCCGGCGTGGCAAAGGGCTTATCGGCAGGTGAATTCGGTTGGAACAGGGATGTGTCCAGGGCACAGTTCATCTCTTGGCTGTGGCGCATGGACGGTGCGCCCTCTGAAGACGGCTCGCTTCCGTTTACCGATGTGCGTTCCGGTGCGTACTACCGGAATGCCGTCCTCTGGGCATGGAAGAAGGGCTTTACGTCGGGAACCTCGGCTTCGAAATTCAGCCCGGATAAGACGCTGACCAGAGGAGAGGCGGTGACCATGCTGTATCGTTTCTCAGGGGAGAAGAAGCCGGAATCAGGGAATCTCTTCTCAGACGTACATCCGCAGGACTATTATTATGATGCGGTGATATGGGCGGCAGATCGGGGCATCACGAAGGGAACGTCTTCGTCAGCTTTCAGTCCAGATCAGAAATGCGTCCGGGCGGAGGCAATCACCTTCCTTTATCGGTATGATCCGTCCTTTGGGAGGACGTGACAGGTTTTGGCGTGACGGCGGAGGTGGTGGAGATCCCGGGACACACGCCGGGAAGCATCGGTCTTCTGATCAAGGAAAAGAGACTGCTAAGAGCTTTTCAAATTCGGCACATTTGTCAGAGAGTTTGTTCCATAAGCCACAGGAAAACTTAAGAAATCTTTAGGTATTATAAAGGGCTCCTTTAGGGAGCCCTTTTATAGTGTATGCATAGATTGATACATTTCAAGAGCTTCACATGGCTGTCTGCAGGATAGGCTATGTGTGAAGAACGATGAAAAGGAAAGAAATATGCATACAATTTTGGAAAAATTTGAGGAAACCGTGAATGCGTTTCCGGATCAGATCGCGGTAGAAGATGCCGACAGGCATTACAGCTGGAAGAAGCTGCGGGATGCGGCGCAGAGGGCCGGAACAGTTCTTTCGTCAATCGGATGCCAGCGAAAACCGGTGGTCCTGATGATGGAAAAATCCTGTGAAGCGCTTGCGCTTCTGTACGGTGTGCTGTACAGCGGCGGGTTTTATGTTTTTGTAGATACGGCGCAGCCGGATGAACGGATCCGGAAGATCATAAAGAAGCTGAATGCGCGGGTTGTGGCTGCAGAAGAGGAGCAGAAGCAGCGGCTGCTTGCGATGGGCTATGACGGAGAGGTCCTGGAACCGGAAAGCATGTTCAAAGGAGAGATCAGGAGGCGGGAACTGGATAGGATTCGGGAGGAGGCGAAAGCGGAGGATACGCTTTATGCGGTCTTCACATCCGGATCGACCGGAGAACCGAAGGGAATCGCCGTGAGCCATGACGCGGTGGCAAGGTTTATCGGACATTTCACAGAGACGTTCAATATCTGCAGGGAAGACATTCTTGGAAATCAGGCGCCTTTTGACTTTGACGTTTCGGTGAAGGATATTTTTTCCTCCTGTCTGACCGGAGCCAGACTGGTTCTGGTGCCGAGAACGTATTTCGCAATGCCGCGGCAGCTCATCGATTATCTGTGTGAGAAAAGGGTGACCATATTGATCTGGGCGGTTTCGGCTCTGTGCATGATTTCTCAGTTCGGAGGCTTTGACTACCGGGTGCCGGTGAATCTCGGGAAGGTGATGTTCAGCGGCGAGGTCATGCCGATGGCGCAGCTGAGGATCTGGCAGGACGCTCTTCCGAAAACACAGTTTGTGAATCTTTACGGGCCTTCCGAAATCACCTGCAACTGTACCTACTATCCGGTCCCCAGGTATTTCTCAGGGAGTGTTCTCCCGATCGGGACAGCTTTTCCGGGGAGGAAGGTTTTTCTGACAGACAAGGATCAGGAGGAGGTTCATAGCGCAAATGTCTCCGGTGAAATCTGTGTGAGCGGAGAATCACTGGCGGACGGGTACTATCACGATCCGGAGAAGACAGAACAGACCTTCGTGGTCAGAAACGGCGAGAGAATCTACAGAACCGGTGATATCGGGTATTTTGGAAATGATGGGCTTCTGTATTTTGTGGGGCGCAAGGATTTCCAGATCAAGCATATGGGCCACCGCATCGAGCTCGGGGAAGTGGAAAATGCCATCGCGCAGATTGCAGGTGTGCAGCGCGCCTGCTGCATCTTCGACAAAAATCACAACTGCGTCTACGGGTTTTATCAGGGAGCACCTTCCGCCAGTGAGGTGAGAAAGGAACTGAAACAGAAGGTGCCTTCGTATATGGTTCCGAATAAGTGGAGGAAGGTGGAGGCCTTTGCACTCAGTGCACATGGAAAGATTGACCGCAATGCCCTGAGGCTGTCAGTCGGAATATGAGGTGAGTATATGGACAACAAGATCATCAAGATATTGAAAGATCAGGCGGCAGTCACAGACAGTCCCTTTTATCTCTTTGACCTGGACACCTTCCGCGAGAATATCAGACGGATCCGGAGAGAAACAGGAAATGCGGCGAAGCTCTGCTTTGCCATGAAATGCAATCCGTTTCTGATGCCGCTTGCGGCACTGGAGGTCGACCGGATCGAGGTGTGCTCGTATGGGGAGTACTGCATTTGCCGAAAGGATGGTATCGATCCGGGAAAGCTTCTGATTTCCGGTGTTCTGAAGAAGCCGGTGGAACTGAAACGTATTGTGGAAGAATGTGGGAGCAAGGCAGGATATACGGTGGAGTCGATGGGGCAGTTTGCGATGTTAGCCGAACTTGCCAGGAAACGCCGGGAGAAGCTCAGGGTTTATATCCGGCTTACGAGCGGCAATCAGTTCGGACTGGACAGGGAGAGCGCGAACACAGTTTTTAAGCTGGCAGGAATGACTCCATATCTGGAAATTGCAGGTATCCATTATTATTCCGGCTCGCAGAAGAGAAAGGCAGCAAAGCCGGTGAGGGAACTGGAAAAGCTGGACCGGCTGCTTCTGGAGCTGCAGGACAGATTTCACGTCACGATTCCGGAACTGGAATACGGTCCCGGGATTCCTGCCCGTTATTTTGAGGATCAGCCGGAGAAGCTGGACGAGTCGTTTTTCAAAGAAATTCGAAAAGCGATTGCGGATATGACATGGAAGGGCCGCGTGACGATGGAAATGGGACGGATCTTTGCGGCATCCTGCGGGTACTATGTGACGAGAGTCTGCGACATCAAGTACAGCGGAGAAACCGGTTATGCCATCACAGACGGTGGAATGCATCAGATGAACTACGACGGTCAGATACGTGGAATGTATCATCCATTCGTCACCGTGCTGAAAGAGAATGACAGGAGGCGGGAGAACGGCAGAGGGAGGGATGGGGAGAAGCACAATCCGTCCGCCAATGGCAACTGGACCGTCTGCGGCTGCCTGTGCACGGCAAACGATGTTCTCTGTGCAGAACAGGATCTCGGCCCGCTGAAGGTCGGCGACATACTGGCGTTTGGAAATGTGGGGGCCTATTCCATGGTCGAGGGCATGGCCCTGTTCCTCAGTCATGAGCTTCCGGCAATCTTCTCCTATTCAAAGGGTGAGGGGAGCAGATGTCTGCGGCAGCCGAGGGAGTGCTGGGAATGGAACAGCGGAAGAACAGAATAAGTGAAGAAAAGAGGAAAATATCATGAGTGAAATCGAGTCAAAAATCAATGAAATCTTAATGGAGCAGGACGACAGTATTAATTATGAGGAAGAAAAGCATCTGATCGACGACAGGATCCTGGATTCCTTTGCGATTATCTCCCTGATCTCAGATCTGGAGGAAGAATTCGATGTCCGGATCAATGCCGTAGAGATGATGCCTGAAAACTTCAATTCCATCAAGGCAATGGCGGCGATGATCCGGAGACTGCAGGGCTGACGGCATGGGATACAACACCTTACCTTATCTCGTGCTGTTTCTTCCGCTCTCCCTGATCGTGTATCAGGTGAGCGGAAGGAAATTCCGTAAATATGTGCTGCTGATTGCTTCATGGATCTACTTCTTCCTCTGCAGCAGAGAGCTGATTCTTTATCTGCTTCTGACATCTGCCGGCGTCTGGCTGGCAGGTCTGGCCATGGACCGGGCCGGGAGCCGGAAGCATCTGAAAACCTTTCTTGTTGTGGTCAGCGCAGGCGGCCTCTTCGGAATTCTCCTTTATCTCAAATACATCAACTTCTTTATCAATACCGTGAATCTAGCCATGGCCGGGAAGAGCGGCTGGACGGCGATCCCGTTCAGACATATGCTGATTCCCATCGGAATCTCGTTCTATACGCTGGAGGCGGTGGGATATTTGCTGGAGGTGTACTGGGGACGGCTTGAGGCGGACAGGAACTTTGGCAGAGTTGCACTGTTTCTGGGCTTCTTCCCGCAGACGATGGAAGGCCCCATTGCCAGGTATCAGGATACTGCGCTTCAGCTGACAGCCGGAAATCCGGTGACGGAGCAGTGGGTGTTCGACGGGGTGACCCGCATCCTCTGGGGCATGTTCAAAAAGATTGTGATCGCGGACCGGCTGTCTGTGATCGTTACCGAGCTGTACCACAATCATTTGGCTTATGACGGGGTGATGATTCCGGTGGCGGCGGTGTCTTACGCGCTGCAGCTTTATATGGAGTTTTCCGGTGTCATGGATATCGTCATCGGTTCCGCCGGTATGTTCGGCGTAAAGCTGCCCGAAAATTTCCGGCAGCCGTTTTTCTCACAGAGCGCTTCGGAGTTCTGGAGAAGATGGCATATCTCGCTTGGTATCTGGCTGAAGACCTATGTCTTTTATCCGGTGACGACCTCGGATCTCACGATGAAGTGGAACCGGTTCGCCAGAAAAAAATTCGGAAAATACATCACAAAGATCGGCACGTCCTTCCTTGCGCTCACGCCGGTATGGCTGTTTAACGGACTCTGGCACGGGGCAAGCTGGAATTACATCTTCTATGGCATCTATTATCTGGTGCTGCTGATGCTGGAAGTGATTCTGGAGCCAGCGAAGAAAGCCTTTTACAGGCACACAGGTTTTCCAAAGAACGGACGCTTCTGGACCGGTTTCCGGATCCTGCGCACCTGGCTGATCATTTTTACCGGCGAGCTGTTTTTCCGCGCGGAGGGTCTGCGGGCGGGCGTATCGATGTTCCGCAGCGGGTTCCGCAACTTTGGAATACAGCGTCTGTGGGACGGCACCCTGCTGAAGATGGGACTCGATAAGGCAGACTGGATCGTGATCCTTGCAGGGATTGCGGTTGTATTTGTGGCAGATCTGTTAAAAGAGAAGCAGATAGACGTGAAGGCGGTGCTCGCGAAGAGAAGCCTTCCGGTGCGCTGGGCTGCCTTTTATGCCCTGATTTTTGCGGTGCTGATATTTGGCGCCTACGGATCTGGGTACCGGCAGGTAGATCTGATCTATGCGGGATTCTAAGGCGGAGACAAAAAATGGACATCAAAAAAATATCAATCAAAGAAAAAGCAGGGTTTGTGATCGGACTGCTTCTGCTCCTGGCTCTTGGATCGTTTCTGCTGAATTCGTATGCCATGAACGTGCTGGGAATGAGCTCGCTCAAGCGGCATGCGGCCGTTGTCAAACTTCAGGAAGAGAAGGCTGACACAATCGATGTTCTGGTCATCGGAGACAGTGAGAGCTATACTTCGATTTCACCCCTTCAGATCTGGAGGAATACCGGTTACATGGCCTTCGTGGGTGGTCAGTCTGGTCAGACCATGAATGAGACGCTTACCATGCTGGAGACCGGATTGCATACCCAGAAGCCCAAGGTGGTGCTGATGGAGACCAATGTGCTTTTCCGGTCGGGCAAGGATCTGGATCAGCTTCAGGATCTGGTAGCGGCCAGGACGGCCTCCTTTCTTCCGATTTTTCAATATCACAATCTGTGGAAAAATGTTATCATAAAGCCGAGGATAGAGCCTGTTCACATGAACAACAAAGGGTTTGAAATCAGAACCGCGATCCGACCGTATCAGGGGACAGCTGACTACATGCAGGGGGATTCGAAGGAAACGTCCATCTCCTGGCTGAATGGGAGAGTGTTTGACAGAATCGTGGAGCTGTGCAGGGAAAATGGAATCCGTCTGGTGCTGTACAGCGCCCCGTCCCCGGTCAATTATACATTGGGAAAGCATAACCGTCTGGAGAGGCTTGCATCTGAAAAGAAGCTCCTCTATATCGATATGAATATGAAGAGTAAGGAGATCGGGATCGATTGGAGCAGAGATACTCTGGATGGAGGGGATCATCTAAACATATCCGGAGCACAGAAGACAACGGCGTATATGGAATCCATTCTAAAAGCCTTCGACCTGACAGACCACAGAATGGACGCTTCCTATCACGACTGGGAAGAACTGTCCCGGACTTATCAGGAGCAGGCTTCCAAATACACGAAACAGATCCGGGAGAAAAATACTGCCGTCGCATTGACCGCTGAGCAGAGTGTAAATCTGTAAAATGCTCACACGATACGTTGTTCCACATCCTGTATAAGCTGTGGATTGCCTTATGATAATTTTTAAAAGGGAAAGGGATTCATAGATCATGGAGGAAAAACAATATACGATATTAATTGCGGAGGATGACGCGGATATCATTGAGGTGCTGAAGCTTTATCTCGAAAACCAGGGATATCGGATTCTGTCTGCGGAGAATGGGGCGGCTGCTTTTCGCCTGATAGAAAAAGAGAAGGTCGATCTGGGAATTTTCGATATCATGATGCCGAGGATGAATGGTTTTGAGCTGATCCGGAAGGTGAGGGAAAAGTATAATCTTCCGATCATCGTGCTGTCCGCGAAGAAAGAGGACAGTGACAAGATTCTCGGACTCGATCTCGGTGCGGATGATTATCTGGTCAAGCCATTTAATCCTCTGGAGGTTGTGGCGAGGGTAAAGGCAGCCTTCCGAAGATTTTATGATCTGAACACGGGGACCGATGAAGTGAGGGATCAGGAGGCTCTCCGGTATAAGGGGCTGGAGATCAATATGCAGACGCTCCAGCTCTTTAAGGATGGAGAAGAAATCAAGGTCACACCTACAGAGATCCGGATTCTGATGCTGCTGATGAAGAATCCGGGACGGGTCTATACAAAGGTACAGATCTATGAGTACCTTCGCGGGGCATACTTTGAGAATGATGAAAATACGATCATGGTCCATATCTCAAATCTTCGGGATAAGATCGAGGAAGATCCGAAAAAACCGGAGTATCTTCTGACGGTTCGCGGACTGGGATATAAGCTGGGTGTGGCAAGACAATAGGAAACAGCCTATGCGAAAAAAAATCAATTTGTTTATAGCAAGAGAAAAGGGGAGCATCTATACGCTGGTGCTTCACAATTCCATCCGGCTGGCAGGAATCGTACTGATACTGGCAGTTATTTTCTGGGGAGTGGGATGGATTTTCATGCCGCAGAAGGTAGAACCCGCGGGAATCAAAAAACTGATCCGGAGAGTGGATTCGCTGGAGAATGACGATTATTCTTCTATTAACGTAGGAAAGACGCTGGGGAGAAGCGGCTATTTTGAAATCACGGATAATAAAGCTACGGTGCTGTATACGAGTGATTCCCGGCACAGAAATACTTACAACAGGGATATTCTGCAATATCTTCCCGTTGTTGACACGGATGTGGTATATGATCTGCTTCCTTTGGAAAACGGAGAACAGAAAGGCTCTCTTCTGATTCGGTATAATGATGATCAGCTTACCGGAATTGCGATGCTGGATGAAAACGGGAAGATTATTTACAGCGATCTGGATTTGAAGAACAGTCAGATTTCATCGGAAACGATGAATTATCTTTTCTATAAGGCGGACAGCAATAATCTTTTTATTCAGAAATACGAATTTACAAACGCGAAAGGAGAACAGCGATATCTTCTGATACACAGCAATTCAGATTCTGCCGGGACCGTGAATGCCCAGAGAGTGACCTTTGTCTTTTTCTTCGGCCTTTATATTGTCCTTCTGGTGGTTCTGATTATTCTGACCGGGAGGAGGCTTTCCGCCAGGGTGGTGGCACCGATCCGAAAGCTGACAAGGGCCATTGATGAAACCGCCGGAGGAAACTGGATTCAGATCCATGAAGGCGAAGAGCCAAGGGAAATGCTTGAGGTAATCCGGTCCTTTAATCGTATGGAGGAGGCTCTGAGAAAAAGTGAAGAAGAGCAGAGGAAGCTTCAGGATCAGCGAAGACAGATGATCGCGGATATCTCTCATGATCTGAAGACGCCGATCACCGTGATTTCGGGGTATGTCAACGCCTTGCGGGACGGGTTGATTCCTGCGAAGGAACAGGGGAAATATCTGGAGATCATACAGAACAAGACAGAGCTTCTCACAGGTCTGATCAACAGCTTCAGTGATTACAGCCGGCTTGACCATCCGGGATTTCAGTTAAATATGGAACAGGGAGATCTTTGCGAATATATTCGGGAATATATCGCCGGGAGATATTCGGAGCTGGAGGTAGGGGGATTCGATCTGGAAGCAGATCTTCCGGAGGAAAGAATGGATGCCAGCTTTGACCGGATGCAGTTAAGGCGGGTGTTTGATAATATTCTGGGTAATGCGATAAAGTATTGCGGACCCGGAACAAGGCTTCGCATAGAGGCAGGCCTCGTCGTGAAAGATGACCGGAATTATCTGCGTGTCCTCATCGGAGACAACGGTCCGGGAATTCCGGAGAAATACAGGGCATCCATCTTTGACCCGTTTGTGGTCGGCAATGAGTCGAGAACCAGCGGAAAGGGAACGGGCCTTGGTTTATCCATCGCAAGGCAGATTGTGGAGCTTCACGGAGGCAGCATTTCTCTGACAGACCGGCCGGGATGCGTATATGAAATTTTACTTCCGGTGAATGAGAAAGGACGGACTTGATATCAACAATGGCAAAAGCTGGATTGAGCGGCTAAATGCCAATAACATCAGCTTCTGCTGTTCTTTACGCAACAAGGAGGAGAAAGCCCCATCTCAGGAGGAAGCATACACGATGTCTGCATCGGGCTTAGAGAAAACCATGGCTTGAGAGAAATGAGTAAAAAGGGAAAAAAACGGGTGGAAAATAAGGAAAACCATCATAGAATGAGAGATTCCGCAGATTCTGCGAACGGGAAGAATCAGGTCAGACGGCTCACCGCCTCTGAACAGGTGGATCTTGAGGAAGAGATCCGTGAAATAGAGCAGGATGAGCAGGAAGGACTGGAGGAGCTGCAGAGGAGACGAAAACAGAGAGAGCGGCGCCGCCGCGAGGAGGAAGAGAGGCGCATCAGGTTCCGGAAAATAACCGTCCGGATTGTTGCCGGTGCAGCTGTGGCTTTCGCTATGATCGGAATCGTGAGCGGAGTCCGAATGTCTGCAAAGAGGTCCTCGTCGAATTACGGAAAAGATTCGTCGGCTGGTGTAACAGATACTTCAAGCACCGGACAGGAAAAAGTGACTGCAGGGTCCGAGTCAGTGAACTCAGGATCCGGAGGGAGAGCATATGACAGAAAAGACAGCATGGAGGTCCGTTTTTCTGCTGTGGGTGATAACCTGATATCGGAGCGGATGCTCACGCAGGCTGAGGAACGAGTCAGTGGAGGCTCGTATGATTTCAGCTATTTGTATGACGGCGTTTCCTCTTTTATTTACGCGAACAGTGAGCCGCAGCCGAATGCGAAGTATTCGTGTGCGGCGAGCGTCGCGATAGCGAGATAAAACTCGCGCAGCGTGTTTTATCTCGTTCAGGAGCACGAGGTGAACTGGATCGATGTGGAAACAGATATCAACAATGAAATCACGCCGTCGGGTTATCCGGAGTTTTCAACACCGGGCCAGGACGGGATTGATTTGTACAAAGCCGGTTTCAATATCTTCAGTCTCGCGAACAACCATATTTATGATCTTGGAACGGAAGGAATCAATGCGGCCGTGAAGTTCTGGCAGAACGACATGCCTTCGGGCGCGAAGTTCCTGACAACCGGTCTCTGGGAAAAAGACACGGACGGCAGCACGAGTTATACTGCGGGCTACAGCGATGCGGGCCTCAGCCCTCAGTTTGAAGTGAAGTACGATGATATTCCGATATACACCTGTTCAAATGGTAAGACCATAGCGTTTCTGACGTATACACAGATGACGAATGAGCTGGATGGAAGAGGAATATATGATGCGCCGTCAGATACGGACCAGAGGGTGATCTATCTGTATGAGACCTCGCTTATTGAAGCACAGATTGAGAAGGCGGATGAAAAAGCGGACGCTGTGGTTGTTGCGTGTCACTGGGGTGATGAGGACAGTCATGAGGTGACGGATTTTCAAAAGGAAATGGCTCAGAACCTTGCAGACTGGGGCGCCGACCTGATTATCGGTGATCATGCGCATGTCGTGCAGCCGGCCGAAATGCTGACAGCTTCCGACGGGCGTAAGGTTTTCTGCGCATACTGTCTGGGAAATTTTGTATCAACGCAGGAACAGCCTGACGAGCTGATCGGGACGGCGCTTGACTGTACGTTTCGTTTTCGCAAAGATGGCGTAAATGCATCAGAACCGGAGGTTACCGTCATTGATCCGGGTCTGGTGCCGATTATTACGGACTACGGGGAGAACGGAGCGGACGCGCATGTGGTTCTCCTGAAGGATTACACCGACGAACAGGCGAAAGCAAGCGGGATAAATGGTTACATCACGGATGGAACAGTATTTGATCTGGCTTACATAAAGCGTGTTCTGACAGACTCCATTGACAGCCGTTATCTTGATTTTTCAGACTGATGGGAATGATTGGAGAAGACAGGTTGCGGTATGGTCTGGCGAATGCGTCCTTGTCAGATTGCGTGTAGGATTCTGGAGGCGATAAGGCGGCTGCAGGGTGGACAGAGTGCTGCAGCTGCCTTCTGAAACATAGGGGAAGCTCCTGGAGGAGGGGGATACATCTGAGCCTGCGTGTAAATATTACACGCAAATTTTGACCAGTTCTGACAACGTGACTCGTCTTAAAAGACAAGCCTGTTAATGAATCTGTACAACAAATGGCGCCGGTACGGCTGAAAATGACCATTTGACGTTTTCGGCTAGTTGTCCACTAATTGGACAGGTGTCTCATTTTGTCCCACTGATTTGAAGGAATTGTTCTCGACATTTTTTTAGCGAAATTTTATAATTGTTGCAGTGTCAGATAAATGTTTCATCAGGAGGTTAATGAAGATGCCAAACGCAATCGTGCATGCTGCCGAGAGGAAAGCATTCGAGCTTGTATTAAATCAGGTAATCAAAACAGCAAATAAGGAAGATGGCTATATCAAGGTTATTGATACGGCGCAGAAATTCCTTGGAGATACATGGAAACCGGAAGCTTTTGACAATTTAAGAAAGACATTTACCAAGGGCGAAAAGTACGCAAACTTTTTTGATCGTATTCTTCGCGACGTTGACCCGGAGGTTGTAAAGGGTCTGTTCATGGCATTTGGATTCGAGGCCGGCTATGTTGGATACCATGAGACCAGAAAGAATGCGGAGAAATACAATATCAATGTGCCGTGGGTCATCCTTTTTGATCCGACTTCGGCATGCAACCTGCATTGTGTAGGATGCTGGGCATCTGAGTACAGCCGTGCGCTGAACCTCTCCTATGAGGATATGGACCGTATTGTCACCGAGGGAAAGGCACTGGGAACCCGCGGTTATGTTCTGACCGGCGGAGAGCCGATGGTCCGCAAGAAAGATATTGTGAAGCTCGCAAAGGCTCATAAGGACTGCGGATTTATGATCTTCACGAATGGAACTCTGGTAGATCAGCAGTTCTGTGATGACATGAAGGAATGCAAGAACATCGTGCTTTCCATGTCGATCGAGGGCCTTGAGGATGCAACAGATAACCGTCGTGGCGCAGGCGTATTTGACAAGGTTATGAAGACGATGGATCTTCTTCGCGAGAACAGACTTCCGTATGGTACTTCCATCTGCTATACCAGCGCAAACTATAAGGCGGTTACGAGCGATGAGTTCCTTGATTTCCTGATCGACAAGGGCGTTCTGTTCAGCTGGTACTTCCATTTCATGCCGACCGGAAATGATACAACGATGGAGCTTGTTCCGACACCGGAGCAGCGTGAGTATATGTATCACAGAATCCGTGAGGTCCGCGGATACCACGGAGGCAAGGAAATCTTCCTTATGGATTTCCAGAATGACGGTGAGTGGGTATCCGGATGTATCGCCGGTGGTAAGGCTTACTTCCACATCAATCCGAACGGTGACGCTGAGCCCTGCGTATTCATTCATTATTCCGGGGCGAATATTCACCAGAACAGTATTCTCGAGTGCCTGCAGCAGCCGCTGTTTAAGGCATATCATGACGGACAGCCGTTCAGCGACAACCTGCTTCGTCCGTGTCCGATGCTTGAGAATCCGGCAAAGCTTCGCGCAATGGTTCATGCGACCGGAGCTAAGTCAACCGATATGTCAGATCCGGAGAATGTAGACCATCTGACACATAAGGTTGAGGAATACGCGAAGAACTGGGCACCGGTTGCCGAGAAACTGTGGGCATCCGATCATCCGGATTATGTTCCGAAGACAGAGGATCAGATTCAGGGTATCAGCGACGAGGGCTGACAGAATCTGTCTGCGGCAGAAGAGAGATATTGAAAAGGAGTGTGTCAAGATTGACACACTCCTTTTTTGTGTGTAAGGTATGTGAGAGAAGATTTTAGGAAGGAACGGGCGGCATCGCGTCTGCCTGATCGCATATGGCAGCAAACAGGAAAAGAAGGGGAAGAAGCGGTGCACGTCACCGGGTGACGAGAGCGGAGAGGAGGAAGATTCTCCGAAACCGTATACTTGCGGGCATAGTGGTTGCCTTTACGGCAGCGTTTGTGGCGATTGCAGCATTCGGCAGCCACGCCGCAGAGGATAATCAGGTGTCAGAGCGCCTTTTTTCCACCTCATATTCAATGAGTGATATGTATAACGACTACAATTCAGCGGATTTTGCATTGGATGGGCAGAAGATGACGTATACGGACAGTGATCATTATTCCAGCCGTATCGGAATCGATGTTTCCGAGCATAATGGGGAGGTTGACTGGGAAGCTGTCCGAAATGCCGGCTATGAATTCGCGTATCTCAGAATCGGATATCGTGGATATGGCAGCGACGGTTCTCTTGTGGAAGACGCTATGTTTGAGACAAATTATGAGGGAGCCAGAAAGGCAGGACTGGATATCGGCGTTTATTTTTATTCACAGGCGATTGATGAAGCAGAGGCGGAAGAAGAGGCAAAATTTGTGACGGATACACTGAACGGACGCCATCTGGATCTTCCGGCTGCGATCGACATGGAAACGGTGGAAGAGGGCGCTGCGCGGACCGATGGTGTCAGCGGTGACCAGTTCACGCAAAATATCAAGGCCTTTAGCCTCGCAATCGTGGATGCTGGCTATGAACCGATGCTCTATACGAATCTGCACTGGGAGTCGTTTACTCTGGATATGACAAAGCTCTATGATCTTCCGGTCTGGTTTTCCAATTACAGTGCGACGCCGGGCACTCCGTATAAATTCAGGGTATGGCAGTACTCGAATACGGGAACGGTTGATGGAGTCAGCGGAAGCGTGGATCTCGACATCGAAATGACGCCGACGGATGGTTCGGAAGCCTCTGCAGGTGTGGCCGTGGCCTCTTCGGGTTCTGCAGCTCTTTTCCGGGCCAAATGAAGAAAAAGGTAAGATAAATGAATCAGGAACTTCTGGACCGGCTTGGCAGAGTGACAGAGGAGGAACAGCGCATTCTGGACGGTACAGCCGGAATTGAAAAAAAGTTATATGCCTCCGGGGAGGAATTCACCATTGATTATGCGAAGCTGCTGGAGACCGGTCAGCTGATTACGGTGCGGACACATACAAGGTTTGCGCATTTCCCCATGCACAGGCATAATTATGTGGAAGTGATGTACATCTGCCAGGGCTCTGTGACGCATATCATCAACCACAAAAAGATCCGGGTAAGCCGGGGCGAGCTTCTCTTCCTGAATCAGTATACAAGGCATGAGATTCTTCCGGCAGGCAGGAATGATATCGCGATCAACTTTGTGATTCTTCCTGAATTTTTCGATGTTGCCTCTGAGATGATCGGAAGAAACAACGTTCTGGCTGATTTCATCGTCAATACGCTGAGACAGGATGAGAGACGGGGAGAGTATCTTTATTTCAAGGTCGCAGATGTGCTTCAGATACAAAATCTGATCGAAAACATGATCTATTCGCTGATTTCTCAGAAGGAGAATGGCGGAGAGCCCTTCCTGCTGCAGAGGATGAATCGGATCAATCAGACCACGATGGGACTGATTTTCCTGTATCTGCTGGAGGCGGTTCCGAAGGCAGGAACGATGGAACCGGATTCATATGAGAATATGATACTCATGACCTCGCTGCAATATATTGAGCAGAACTATCGGACCGCGACTCTGACCGAGCTTTGCGCTGGACTTTGCCTGCCTTCGCATACGCTGAGCCGTATGATTAAGAAGGCATCCGGAGTGAACTTTAAGGAACTGCTTCAGCGGAAACGCCTGAACAAGGCGGTAGGTCTGCTCTGCGACACGGACCTTCCGGTGAATGATATCATTGATGCGGTGGGGTATGAGAATCACAGCTATTTTCATAGGATTTTTCGCGAGAGATATCAGATGACGCCGAAGGAATTCCGGAGCCGGCACAGGAAAGACTCACGGATACGGCTTTAATACGATACTTATCAAGATGCGATACTTATTAAAGAGAGGAGCCATCCGTGACCGGAATGCCGGTTCGGATGGCTCTGCCGTTTTACTCTATATGATTCTGTGAGAAAGTGAGGAAGGACCAGAATCGTTTTATCCTTCGATGGCAATGGTCTTTTTTGTTTCTTCCTTCTTCGGTACTTCTTTTGGAATACTGAGAGTCAGAATTCCATTTTCAAATTTTGCGTGTATGTCTTCCGGTTCGATGTTTTCACCGACATAGAAGGATCTGGTTACGGTGCCGGTATAGCGCTCACGGCGTACATATCTGCCGTTTTCATCCTTCTTGTCGTTATTCTCGTTTCTTGCTGCGGTGACCGTCAGATAACCGTCTTTAAGCTCGGCGTGTACCTCATCTTTTCCGTATCCCGGAAGTTCCATCTCCAACTGATAGCTGTCCTTTGTTTCCTTAATATCTGTATTCATGCGGTGAGCGGAAGCAGAAGGTGCGTTGAACCAACGTCCATTCCATGCCTGATCCATAAAGTCATCAAAAGTATCTCCAAAAAGTTCCGGCAGTAACATAAGTCATTCCTCCTTTGTGTTTTGATTTTCTGTAATACGAGGCGGCTATTCAGGAAGCCTGTTCCATAGAAGCGGTCTTTCTGTGCTGCTTCTGTTTTGTGCCGTTTTATTGCTGTTGTTTTATTGGTACTATTTTATTGGCACTGTTTTATTGTTTCTTTATTGTTGTTTTATGAGTTCCTTCTTTTTGGAACAATTTTGTTATAACACTTGTTACTAGCACTGTCAAGTGGCGAGTGCTAATTTTTCTTAAAAAATAAAACATGATCGCGTGAAAAATCGCGCCGGCTGCAGGAACCGGCGCGAAACAGACTTCTTTTCGGTTATTTCGAGGCGTTTTCAACAGCCTCGAGGAGAGCCCTGGAAAGCTGGTCCGGACAGGAGGTGTTTTTAAATCCGCAGGTTGTGCCCTTTAAGATGTCTGCGACTTCAGTTGCCTTGCGGCCCTCGACCAGACGGCTGATGCCGGAGAGATTTCCGTTGCAGCCTCCGGTAAAGCGTACATTTGTGAGAATGCCGTCATTGATGTCGAAATCAATGAGCTGGGAACAGGTTCCTTTTGTTTTGTACTGGTAATGCATAAAAATCCTTCTTTCTGTGTATATGTGTGATGTTAATGTTATCTCTTTCGCGTGCTTCACACGCGCTCTTATGTGGGATGCTCATTCATGCCAATTAGCCTAGCTGCTGTGGATCGCCTTACACGCAATCTTAAGTGTGAAGCGTCAATCCTGACGGATGCATTTCATTCACAATTTATATGTGATCTGCCTTCGTTTTTGAGGAGATGATCAGATCAGGTAGGTCGCAGATTCGCCGGATGATTCCATCCGGATCTGTTACACTTCCGAATCCGTAGGATGCCCAGAGGAAGCGTATGGAGGGATCGGGGACTTTGCAATCATTGCGCGATGAATCAAAACATCCGTTTTCCTGTTTCTGCCGGGCCTCTTTCTTCAGGAGACGGTCCGCCTCCCTTGTCGCGTCAAAGTCCGCCTGAATATCGCCGATGTAAAGAGCGTTCTGAAGATGATATTCAGAAGCAATGCGATAGATATTATACGCCTTAAGTCTGTCTGTGTCTCCGGGACAGAGATGATCCGTGATATAGCAGCCAAGACCGGTCAGCCGGAGAAACTGCTCAATATAACCGCTCTGGCAATTACTGACGATGAAGCAGGGAATACCTGGTGGCAGCTGATGCGAGGCTTTTGTGCGGGGCAGACCGGCTTCCGATTCTCCGGATTTCCGGGGGTCGATTCCCGTGAGAGTCTGAAGAGTTCGTTCCAGTCCGTCATAAGGCTCGGGAGGGTTGCGGTCGATTGCAATTTCCTCGGCATCATACCATTGACGAAGGAGATCAGCCTTTTCTGCATCGGGAAGATCCGGAAGCAGATCCTTGGCGATAGTCTCGAGCGGCTTTCCGAATTCACGTCGCAGATCTTCGCTTACAATCCGCGAGCCTGAACCTCCGCCCTCCGGGTGAATCAGATGAAGGGGAGGGAGATGACGGGAGCGGTAGTCCCGGTTCATAGAATCCAGCACGGTATTCCATGCCTCGGCAACAATCGGCGTGGTATCCCAAAGCGTGCCGTCAACATCGAAGATGATTCCGTCTGTCTGCAGTTTGTTCATATAACCTCTTTTCTGTTTGACTCTTGTCTTCTGCTGCAGCTTCCGGATATCTGTGTCACCGGTATTCAGGCAGAAGCGGATGGCCGCGCCTGACGGGAAGTGGAGCTGCTTTTCCTATTGTATATAGGTTATGCGACAGGTGTCAATCTTTATTGCCGTCCAGATTGGGGATTAGGGATATAGCTTATGCGGCAGGTGCCAATCTTTATTGCTGTCCAGACTGGTGTATCGCCCTGAGTGGTTCGGAGTATCTGTTCGATTTACATTGAGTCTGTTATAATGACTCGAAGATGCCTCGGAGAATATCGTGTATAACTGCCAGGTAAAACAATGTGGATAATCAGAGGGTAGAAAATCAGAAGACAGCAGAATCGGAGGAATTTTCAGTGGACAGGAACTCAGAGAATGTGATTCCGGAGGAACTGAGTTTGAAGAAAAAAGTCTCGGAGGACAGGTTCGGGGAGATGCGGCGGATTATACTTCCTCTGGGCAGATGGTATCAGAAGAACAGGAGAGATCTTCCCTGGAGAAGGGAGAAAAATCCGTATCACACATGGATATCGGAGATTATGCTTCAGCAGACCCGGGTGGAGGCAGTGAAGGAGTATTACACTAAATTTCTGCTTGCGCTTCCCACGGTCAGAGACCTTGCGTGCTGCCCAGAGGACCGCCTCATGAAGCTGTGGGAGGGCCTCGGGTATTACAGCAGAGTCCGGAATATGCAGAAAGCCGCAATCCAGATCATGAATGATTTCGGAGGAAAGATTCCGGACGACGTGAAGACACTGAAAACCCTTAAAGGGGTCGGAGACTACACAGCCGGAGCAATCGCTTCGATTGCATTCGGAAAGCCGCAGGCGGCAGTAGATGGGAATGTACTCCGGGTAATAACCCGGGTACTGGCAGATTCCTCTGACATCACAAGGCAGAAATACCGCAAAGAGATTGAAGACAGTCTGACAGGGGTGATGAAGCTGGAGTTATCTGGCAGCACAGCAGAGAATCCGATTACACCCGGGGACTTCAACCAGGGCATGATGGACCTGGGAGCGACAATTTGTCTGCCGAAGGGGGTGCCGAAATGCGCAGAGTGTCCGCTTGTAAAGTGGTGCAAAGCGCATGAACAGGGGCGGGAGATGGATTTTCCCGTAAAGTCTGAAAAAAAGCCTCGTCGGATGGAGAACCGGACGATCCTTGTGGTGCGGGACGGAGACAGGGTACTTCTGAACCGAAGGCCGGAGAAGGGGCTGCTTGCAGGATTGTATGAGTTTCCGAACCTTGAGGGGAGCCTTAGCGAAGAGGAGGCGCTGAACAAGGTGAAGGAGCTGGGACTGCCGGCTCTTTATATTAGGAGACTGGCAGACAGCAGACATATTTTTTCGCATATTGAGTGGCAGATGAGAGGATATGAGATCCGGGTCGGCTCTTTTCCGGATCGCCTGTCCGTGGGGGCAGACGAGACTTCTGACAAGAAAGCGGGAGCCGGTCTGTTTTTTGCGGAGATTGATGAAATAAGAAGAAAGTATGCTGTTCCCTCCGCCTACAAGGCCTATGCGGACGCACTGAATCTGAACAGAGCAGAGAATGCCGGGAGCGCCGGATTGCAAAAGAGATAAATCCATGGGAATCAGCCCGTCAGGTCTTCTGTCAGGAAAAAACTGTATCTGCATAGTGGCATTTATATATTATCTGTCTCTGCTCACGAAACCGTGCCGGAAACAGACGGGAAGGCGGCGTAAGCGGATGTTTGCGTAGAATGGAATGGCCGGAGACGCGTGCCGGAAACAGACGGGAAGGCGGCGTAAACGGATGTTTGCGTAAAATGGAATGGCCGGAGGGGCAGGCGAAAACAGCAGTCGGCGTGAAGGATGATGTGCGGAGAACGGCCTGCGTGATCGGGCAAGGATATGCGAGATTGCAATTTGACAGGTCTTGTGGCATTATAGAAACGGTATATTCTGCCGAATTGAAAGAAAGGTTTAACGGGGAAGATGAAGTTACTCAGCGTTACTGTACCATGTTACAATTCCGAAAGCTACATGAGAAAGTGCATTGAATCTCTCCTTACCGGAGGTGAGGATGTTGAGATTCTGATCGTTGATGACGGATCGACGAAGGATAGGACCGCAGAGATCGCGGATGAATATCAGGAAAAATATCCGACGATTGTCCGGGCTATTCACCAGGAAAACAAAGGTCACGGCGGGGCTGTCAATACCGGAATCGATCATGCGACCGGACTCTATTTCAAGGTTGTGGATAGCGATGACTGGCTGGACAGAAGCGCTTTTGAAAGGGTGCTCGACGCTTTGCGGGGGCTTGCAAAGTCCGGCAATATCGTCGACGCTTTTTTTGCGAATTATGTGTATGAGAAGCAGAATCGGAAATACAGAAAATATGTGATGCGATACAGAATGTATTTTCCGGAAGGCAGAATCTTCGGCTGGGATCAGGTAAAACGGATGAATGTGTTCCACTATGTGCTGATGCATTCGCTGATTTACCGGACAGAGCTGCTCAGGGAGGTGAAACTGAGACTTCCGGAGCATACATTCTATGTTGATAATATCTATGCGTTTGTGCCTTTTTCCAGGGTAAAGACCATGTATTATCTGAATGTCAACCTGTACCGCTACTTTATCGGCCGTTCGGATCAGAGCGTGAACGAGAAGGTCATGATGACGAGATTTCCGCAGCAGCTCCGGGTTGCCTATCTCATGCTGGATTACTTTGAACAGTTCCATAAACTTCGCCTTCATCCGAAGCAGAGAGAATTTTTGATCCATGATGTATTGATCATCATGATGATAACGACTTCCATGATGATGCGTTCCGAAGACCCGGAGATGCTGAAGGAAAAGGCTCCGCTGTGGAATCGTCTGAAGAAGGTCGATTATATGGCGTTTCTGAAAATTCGTGCCAGCGCGTCCGGTGTGGCGCTGAATCTTCCCGGGGAGGGTGGACGAAAAGTAGTAAAGAAAGGGTATCATGTTCTGGAGAAGGTCTTCGGCTTTGACTGATTCGGGAATGGTGCGACAGGTGCTTATCACAGAATGAGAATAGGAACAGGATATGATGTACACAAGCTGACAGAGGGGCGGAAGCTGATCCTCTGCGGCGTTGAAATACCTTATGAGAAAGGGCTTCTGGGGCATTCTGACGCCGACGTTGCTCTGCATGCCATCATGGATGCGCTTCTCGGTGCTGCTGCGATGAAGGACATCGGCTATCATTTTCCGGATACAGATCCTGCATATGAGGGCGCATCCAGTATGGATCTGCTCCGAAAAGTCGGCGGGATGCTTGAAGACGGCATGTACATTATTTCGAATATTGACTGCACGATCATCTGCCAGAGGCCTAAGCTGAGGCCGTATCTGGATGAGATGGCCGGAAACGTCGCGGAAGCGCTTGGCCTGCTTGAGGATCAGGTGAATATCAAGGCAACTACGGAGGAAGGCCTCGGCTTCACAGGGAGCGGAGAAGGAATTTCCGCGCAGGCGGTGTGCCTGATTGAACGAGCGCTGGAGCAGATGCCGGATGACCGTATGGAAGGCTCCGGACATGGATGCGCTTCCTGTCCGATGCGTACGCTTGCCAAGACCGAAGCGGATGTCCGGTAATTGTCAGACAGTTCCCGGACGCGGATCCGGATACAGGTCCGTGTGATCGGATACAGATTAAATCGGATGCAGATTAAATCGGATAGAGATAAAATCGGATGCAGATTAAAAATCGTATACATATTAAAAAGCGGATACAGATTAAACCGGATGCAGATTAAGCCGGATACAGATTAAAAGAGAAGAATCCGGTCACAGCGTGACCGTTATGATATTTTACAGGAGGCATACCAGATGTCAATCAGATTTTATAATACACTGACAAAGACGAAACAGGAGTTTAAACCGATCACACCGGGTAAGGTCACGATGTATGTATGCGGACCGACCGTTTACAACCTGATTCACATCGGCAACGCGAGACCCATGATCGTGTTTGATACGCTTCGGCGCTACCTGACTTACAAGGGCTATGATGTGAACTATGTGTCGAACTTTACCGATGTCGATGACAAGATCATTCAGAGAGCGAATGAGGAGGGAGTAACGGCGGCGGAGCTTTCGCAGAAGTATATCCGGGAGACGAAGAAGGATATGGCAGACATGAATGTTCTTCCGGCCACGACGCATCCTCTCGCGACGCAGGAGATCGATGGTATGATCCGCCTAATCCGGGATCTTGAGGAAAAAGGATTTGCCTACAATGTGAACGGGACCGTTTATTTCCGCACCAGAAAGGATCCGGGATATGGCAAGCTCTCCCATAAGAATCTTGATGATCTGCGTTCGGGATTCCGGGATCTTAAAGTAACGGGTGAGGCTGAGAAGGAAGACCCGCTCGATTTTGTACTGTGGAAACCCAAAAAGGAGGGGGAACCCTTCTGGAAAAGCCCCTGGGGAGATGGAAGGCCGGGCTGGCACACCGAGTGCTGCGTGATGTCCCGAAAGTATCTGCACGCGACCACTATCGACATTCATGCAGGCGGAGAGGATCTGATCTTCCCGCATCACGAGAATGAGATTGCCCAGGTGGAATGCGCAACCGGTCAGGAGTTTGCTCACTACTGGCTCCACAATGCGTTCCTGAATATCGATAACGTGAAGATGTCGAAATCACTTGGAAATTTCAAGACAGTGCGTGAGGTCGGTGAGCATTATGACCTTCAGGTTCTCCGTTTCTTCATGCTCTCGGCGCATTACCGAAGGGTTCTGAACTTCAGTGCCGATATCATGGAGGCCGCAAAGGCTTCCCTTGGCAGAATCCGAACCGCGGTGAGCACCCTGAACGATCATATTGCCGGGGCAAAGAGCGTGTCCCTGACGGAGGATGAGAAGAGAAAGCTCGGCATCGATGAAGAGGGAAGAAGAATCCCGTTTGAGCTCAAAAAGGACCCGATGACCGGAGCAGAGATCTGGCCGGAGGATATGCGGCGTTTCCGCCTTGAATTTGAGAAAGCGATGGACGATGACCTGAATACGGCGGACGCCGAGACAGCGATTTTTAATCTCGTGAAATTCGCGAATGTAGAGGTCACCGCGGACAGTTCCCGGGAGTTCGCTGAGGCGGTGAAGAAGGAAATTGTCGAACTGTCCGATATTCTCGGACTGATCGTCGATGTCAGAGAGGAAGCTCTGGACGAAGAGATCGAACAGAAGATTGCTGAACGGAACGCGGCCCGCAAGGCGAAGGATTTTGCAAAGGCAGATGCCATCCGTGATGAGCTTCTCGCAAAAGGCATCATATTGAAGGACACCCGGGATGGCGTGAAGTGGGAGAGAAAGTGATCTTTCCGGAAGATTGATGTGAGCGGGAAGAATCGGAAGAAACAGCAGAGGTGAAACAGGAGAGGACGTGATTTTTCCGGAAGGATTGCCTGTGACGGAAGAAAAGCAGAAAAAACCAGAAGAAAAGCAGAAGAAAAGCAGAAGAAAAGCAGAGGGAAAACAGATTGGATGAGAGAGAAAATCTGGCGGCGGAGCTCGTCCGCAATCTGGAGGAAAAATATGCGCTTCCGGATTTTGACGCGAAACAGTATTCACCGCTGACGCTTGCGTATATCGGAGACTGCATCTATGAGCTGATCATACGGACGCTGCTTGTGCGGGAATCAAATGCTCCTGTGAATAAGCTTCATCGAACGGCCAGCAGCCTTGTCAAGGCGGAGACACAGTCGGAGATGATCGGTGTGTTCGAGGAGAGAGATCTCCTGACAGAGGATGAGAAGCGTGTATTTCATCGGGGCAGGAATGCCAAGGCATATACGCACGCAAAGAATGCGAGTATTCAGGAGTACCGGAGAGCTACAGGCTTTGAGGCTGTCTGCGGATACCTGTATCTGAAGGGAGATGTCGGAAGACTGGTGGAACTCGTCAGTACAGGGATATCAGAACATTACCGGAATCTCGGAGAATCTCCCTTCCGTATTGCGGAAAAGGAAACAGATCCGGACAACCACACAGGGAAGACGGCAAAGTCATAACCGGATCTGCACACGCTTTGTGGCAGGTGGCCTGTCTGCGCTTTCGGAGATTTCGGAGAGGTAGAACAGTAAACTCCTAAGCCCCGCAGGCGGGGTACCACATACTGTATAGGCTGCGGCTTGCTCCGTGCTGCGTACTTTCGCAATTCCAGACGGACAGACACACAGGAGGAGGATGTGATGAGAAATTCGTATAATAACAGTGGATCTTCGAGAGAACAGAGGCCGGGTGCCGGAAGGCATGGCGGCGGTTTTGACAGATATCGAGAGGAAGGATCTGGGAGAAGCGGAGCTTATAAGAGCAATTTGAGGGATGAACCCGGAAGAAGTGGCGGTTATAGAGGTGTATCCCGGAAAAATGACGGATACAAAGGAATGTACGGGAAAAACGGAGGCAATGAATCGTCTGGGAAAAACGGAAGTTATAAGGATCTAAGAAGAAGGGAAAGAACGGAGAAAACAGCAGCGCGGCGTCAGACGGAGGCGGACCGGGAGTTCGAGGAGAATCCGAACCGTCTGGAGGGCAAAAATGCGGTACTTGAGGCCTTCCGTTCCGGCCGGAGCGTAGACAAGGTCTATCTGCAGGAAAACCTTCATGATGGGATGATCATGACAATTGCGAGAGAGGCCAGAAAAGCCGGGACAATCATCAGCTACGTTCCGAAGGAAAGGCTGAACATGATGTCTGAGACCGGAAGCCACCAGGGGGTGATTGCGATTGTCGCCTCTTATCCTTATGCTGAGGTTTCCGACATGCTGAAGGCGGCAAAGGAAAAGGGAGAGAAACCTTTCCTCTTTCTTCTGGATGGTATTGAGGATCCGCACAATCTCGGAGCCATCATCCGTACCGCGAATCTTGCGGGGGCGCATGGCGTAATTATCACGAAACACCGCGCGGTAGGGCTGACTGCGACCGTCGCAAAAGCCTCTGCCGGCGCGATTAACTACACGCCGGTCGCGAAGGTCACGAATCTTGCGGCTGTCATCGACGAACTGAAGAAAGAAGGCATCTGGTTTGTCTGCGCGGATATGGGCGGAACCCCGATGTATGACCTGGATCTCACCGGCCCCATCGGACTTGTCATCGGAAATGAGGGAGAGGGTGTGAGCCGGCTGGTCAGGGAAAAGTGCGATTTTGTCGCTTCGGTTCCAATGAAGGGAGATATCGATTCCCTTAATGCATCCGTGGCGGCTGGTGTGCTGGCCTATGAAATTGTTCGTCAGAGACGCTGAAGTATCCGGCAATCGTAGAATTATCCGTTAGATACAGAGGCTCGCGGCAGCCACAGAATGCTATTACGTCTGCACGCGAGGCGGTTGATTCAGGTTAGATACGCAGAGGCTCGCGGCAACCACAGAATGGCCTGGCAGAAACCGTGAGGCTTCAGACAGCAAATTGTTCTTCAATAAATATACAGGATTATGAAAAACAGTGAGTACGAGGGAGTTCCGGACGAGGAACTGATTCGCCGGCTTCGCAGCGGCGAGACCGGGATCGAGGATTTTCTGCTTGAAAAGTACAAGAAAACGGTCCGTTCTCTGGCGAGGGAGCTTTACCTGGCCGGCGGAGACAGGGAGGACCTGCTGCAGGAGGGAATGCTCGGGTTGTTCAAGGCAATCCGGGATTATAACCCGGACGAAAATGCATCGTTCCGGACCTATGCCGGACTTCTGATTTCCAGGCAGATGTATACGGCTGTGCTATCCGCAAGCCGGCAAAAGCACAGGCCGCTAAACAGCTCGATTTCCATCAGCGAGCTTCAGGATAACCGCAAGGACGCGGAGTTGGGTGCCGCGGACAGTCCGGAGAATATTTTGATTGATTTTGAAAATGCCAGAAATCTCCGGGATGAGATCAATCAGGCACTGAGCCGGATGGAGAGAGAGGTTCTCGAATTATATCTGGACGGGTTGGATTATCATGAGATTGCCGGGAGAATGAACCGAACCCCGAAATCCATAGACAATGCTCTCCAGAGAATCCGCGGGAAGGTGCAGCAGATTGTCGTTCGAAAGGGTCTATGAGCAGGCAGAAGGAATTCAGCCCCGGTGTCAGAATCCGGCTTTCGGATCCGGTCAGTTTGTCAGAATCCGGTTTCCGGATCCGGTCAGGCCAGCAGATTCCGGATTCTTTACAAGGAACTTCGCGTATGCTAAAATTAATCTAACTATGTCATCATCCTTTCCTGACGAAAGGTAACGAGGATAAATATGGAGAACAAAAAGGTTACCCACTCCGCCAGGCTGGTACTCCGTCTATGGAATGTCGGCCTGTTTGCACTTGTATGGGCATTCTTTTATAACGACTACGCGTTTGATACCTACAAGATACCCGGCATGATCGCCAGTATCCTGATCTTTTATATCATTTACAATCTCCTTTGCAGTGTGTACAAGGCGTTCCGTATCGCGTCCACAAATATGGGAGAGATCGTCTTTTCGCAGTTTATTTCCTTTGCCATTACGGATTTTATCCTGTATGTGGAGTGTTGTCTGATCTACAACCAGGTGGTCAATATTCTGCCGGGAGCTTTTATTGTTTTGCTTCAGCTGGTCGGAACGATAAACATTGTCGTTTTCACGAAGCGGTACTTCATGAAGCATGTCGCACCGCAGAAGACGCTGGTACTTTACGGGAAAAAGATCAGTCCGGAGGAGGTGCTTGCATTTGAACAGAGACTTCTGAAGAAATACAAGCATCTGTTTTCCGTTATTTATACCGAGAGAGAGGAGATCGGGGAAGAAATACTGCTGCAGCACATGCAGGGCTGCTGCACCGTCATCATGTATGGCGTTACCTTTGAGACAAGGGCGGCTGTTAGCGAGATGTGCATTGAGCACAAGAAGAATTTCTACTACACCCCTGAGCTTCTGGATATCTTTGGCCTAGGCTGTGAGCCGAAGCATCTTCTGGATACTCCGCTGATGAAGTATGAGTATAACTATAATAACAAGAAATATCAGGGGATAAAGCGTGCGCTGGATATTATTTTTTCTCTGTTTCTTATCATCGTCACGTCTCCTGTCATGCTGGTTGTCGCCATCTGCATCAAGGCAGAGGATCACGGGCCGGTATTCTTCCGCCAGAAGCGCTATACCAAGGACGCGAGGGTTTTTGAGATCCTGAAGTTCCGGAGTATGGTTGTCGATGCGGATAAGTACGGAGTCCTTCCGACAACGGACAGGGATCCCAGAATTACAAGGACCGGACGGGTGATCCGGAAGTTTCGGCTGGATGAGTTCCCCCAGTTTTTCAACATCCTCAAAGGGGATATGAGCTTTGTCGGCCCAAGACCGGAGCGGGTGGAGCACGTGGACGAGTACGTCAGGGAAATACCGGAATTTCGTTACCGGCTTTCGGTCAAGGGCGGACTTACCGGCTACGCTCAGGTATTCGGCAAGTATAATACCTCCGCGCATGATAAGCTTCTTCTTGATCTGATGTATATCGAGAATCAGTCCATTCTGATGGATGTCAAGCTGGTGCTTTTGACTGCGAGAACCGTATTTCAGCCGGAAAGCACGGAGGGCTTTGATCAGGAAGCCCAGCAGAAGATGAACGAAAAAACCAGGCAGAATGAGGAACAGCACGGCAGCTGAGAGACGTGATTTGTGTATGGCGCGGAGAACAGACAGCGAGAAGAACAGGACAGTCTCTGTGGGGAAGCAGCGGCTTCTGCCGTCGGATTTTTGCCAGGTATTATCCTGATATTTTTGGAAAGGGATCTTTATGAAGGTTGCGATCGTAACGCATTCCTCAACATTTGAAGACAGAGCAGAAGCGGTAGCCCAGTTTTTCGAGGAAAAAGGGCATACCGCTGTTCGCGTTTTTTCAGATTTCGATCATCATGGCAAACGAACGGTTCAAAGAGAAGCGGAAAATCATGTCTACATCCACCTCAGACCATATACCAGGAATCTTTCGCTTACGCGTCTCATGGCAATCCGCCGATTTGCGCTCGACGCAGGGGCATATCTGGAATCTGGGGGCTTCGATCTGATTTATTTTATGATTCCTGCCAATTCCTTTGCTGCGGAAGCAGAACGGATTCGCAGGAAAACAGGCGTTCGTGTGATTTTTGACCTGATTGATCTCTGGCCGGAATCGCTCCCGCTGAGGGCGGCAGCTCACCTGACGCCGATCCGGAGATGGAGAAATCTTCGGGATCATCATCTGGGATGTGCTGACGTGATCTTCACGGAATGTGGTTTTTATCGGGAACAGCTTGATTTACCAGAGAACAGAACATATACTCTTTACTGGTGCAAACTTTCCGGTGATAATAAATATAGAGCGTCAGGCGAAAGGATTCGGACAGATCCCGGAGGAGCGCCAAATCCAGAGAAGACAGCTGTCCATGATAACGCAACCCGTGATAATGTAGCTCGTGACAATATAGCCCATGATAACGTAGCTCATGATAACATAGCCCATGATGTCATAGCCCATGATGCTGTGGTTGATGATGCCGTGGTCAGAAAATCGTCGTGTCCGGAGCAGAGTCTCCGCATTGCGTACATCGGCGCAATCAACAATATCATTGATATTCCGAGGATTGCGTATCTTCTGGGGGCGTTGAACCGCCGAAGGAAGGTTATTGCGGATATCATCGGAGAGGGAGAGCACAGAGACGATTTTATCCGGGAGCTCCGGAACAGCGGTGTCGAGACTGTCTGCCGCGGAGCGGTCTATGAGGAAGACCGGAAGGCAGAGATTCTTTCCCGCTGCTGTCTTGGCATCAATGTGATGCGGACGGATGTGCATGTCGGATTGTCAATGAAATCCATTGACTATCTGTCATATGGGGTTCCGCTGATCAACAGCATCAAGGGAGATTTATGGGAATTTGCGTCGACATGCGGTATTGGTGTAAATATTCCCGACAACCTGATGACGATGACGGAGGAAGATCTGAATCTGATCCTGGACAGACTGATTGCAGTTGCGGAAGATCCGCAGGCGCGCAGGAAATGCGTGGATTTGTACCGCAGGAATTTTACACAGGAGGCGTTTAACCGGACGCTCGAACGGGCGCTGGAGGAGCAGAAGCTTTTGCCGCGGTCTTCCATAATTGCGTAACAGGGGGAACAGGCAGCACACGAATACTTCGCATTCGGCTGCGGCTCACTGTTCGCGTAAATAAAACCGGTTAACAGAGACATTGGTCAAGAAATAACTCGGTTAACAGAGAAAATGGTCAACAGCGAAACAGGTAACAAAAGAAAAAAGATAAACAGAGTACAGAAAGGCATTGATATGAAAGGAATCATTCTGGCAGGCGGATCCGGAACCAGGTTATATCCGCTGACTAAGGTGACATCGAAGCAGCTTCTCCCGATTTATGACAAACCCATGATCTACTATCCGCTCTCCGTTCTGATGAACGCGGGGATTCGTGATATACTGATCATTTCAACGCCGGCGGACACGCCGCGCTTTGAGGAGCTTCTCGGAGACGGGCATCAGTTCGGCATCTCGCTGCAGTATAAGGTGCAGCCGTCTCCGGATGGTCTCGCTCAGGCTTTTATCATCGGAGCGGACTTTATCGGGGATGAGCCGGTTGCCATGATCCTCGGAGATAATATTTTCGCCGGCCATGGGCTGAAGAAACGCCTGAGAGCTGCCGTGGAAAATGCGGAAACCGGAAAGGGAGCTACGGTGTTCGGCTATTATGTCGATGATCCGGAGAGATTTGGCATCGTGGAGTTTGACAGGGACGGAAGAGCAGTTTCCATCGAAGAAAAGCCGGCGAAGCCCAAGAGCAATTACTGTGTGACCGGACTGTATTTCTACGACAACCGCGTGGTGGAGTATGCTCAGAAGTTAAAACCGTCGGCAAGAGGAGAGCTCGAGATCACGGACCTGAACAAGATCTATCTGCAGAATGGGGAACTGAATGTCGAGCTTCTGGGACAGGGATTTACCTGGCTGGACACCGGTACACATGAGAGTCTTGTGGATGCCACAAACTTTGTAAAGATCACAGAGCAGCATCAGCACCGCAAGATCGCCTGCCTCGAGGAAATTGCCTATCTGAACGGCTGGATCACAAGAGAACAGGTACTCCGGGAGTATGAGGAGCTGAAGAAGAATCAGTACGGCCAGTATCTGATGGACGTTCTGAACAACAAATATGTCGATATCCTTCACAATGACTGAAGTGTGACGGGAGTAAAGGAGAAAATCATGAATATTATCGTTACCGGCGGTGCCGGATTTATCGGAAGCAATTTTATTTTCTATGAGCTGGAGCAGCATCCGGAGGACAGGATCATCTGCCTGGACAAGCTGACCTATGCCGGCAACCTGTCTACGCTGGCGCCGGTTCTGGAAAAGCCGAATTTCCGCTTTGTCAAACTTGATATCTGTGACAGAGAGGGAGTTTACAGACTGTTTGAGGAGGAAAAACCGGACATCGTCGTGAATTTTGCCGCGGAGTCTCATGTGGACCGTTCGATCGAGAATCCGACGATCTTCCTCGAGACGAATATCATCGGAACCTCGGTGCTGATGGACGCCTGCCGCAAGTATGGCATTCACAGGTATCATCAGGTTTCTACGGATGAGGTTTACGGAGATCTTCCGCTGGACCGCCCGGATCTGTTTTTCCATGAGGATACACCGATTCATACCTCCAGTCCTTACAGCACATCCAAGGCATCCGCGGATCTTCTGGTTAACGCATACCACAGAACCTATGGGCTTCCGGTAACGATCAGCCGCTGCTCAAACAACTACGGCCCCTATCAGTTTCCGGAAAAGCTGATTCCTCTGATGATCGCGAATGCACTGGCGGACAAAAAACTCCCGGTTTATGGAGAGGGCCTGAATGTACGTGACTGGCTTTATGTGGAGGATCACTGCAAGGCCATCGACCTCATCATGCGGAAGGGAACAGTTGGAGAGGTCTACAACATCGGCGGTCACAATGAGATGCACAACATCGACATCGTAAAGCTGATCCTGGATTATCTGGGTAAGCCATATTCTCTGATCGAGCATGTCACCGACCGAAAAGGCCACGATCAGAGATACGCCATTGATCCGACCAAGATCCACAATGAGCTCGGCTGGTTGCCGGAGACGATGTTCAAGGATGGAATCAAGAAGACCATTCAGTGGTATCTGGATCACAAGGAATGGTGGGAGAACATTATTCGTGGCGATTACCAGAACTATTATAATGAGATGTACGGGAAGAAAGAGGTTATCGGCTGATGAAGGTATTTGTGACAGGCGTGGCCGGGCAGCTCGGACACGATGTAATGAATGAGCTGGCGGCAAGAGGCCTGGAAGGGGTAGGAACGGATCTTGCTCCTTCCTACAGCGGTATCAATGAAGGATCAGCGGTAACCAGGATGCCGTATGTATCCCTCAATATAACGGACGAGGATGCGGTGGATCGCGTCATTTCCGAGGTGAAGCCGGATGTCATTGTGCACTGTGCGGCATGGACTGCGGTTGACGCTGCCGAGGATGAGGAAAACAGGCCGAAGGTTATGGCGATCAATGTGGACGGAACGAGGAATATCGCCCGCGCAGCGCGAAAAGCGGATGCAAAGATGGTCTACATCAGCACGGATTACGTGTTTGACGGACAGGGAACAGAGCCATGGAAGCCGGACTGCAGGGACTACGCTCCGCTCAATGTGTATGGAAAGTCAAAGCTGGGAGGGGAGCTCGCCGTCTCTGAGATCCTTGAGAAGTACTTCATCGTGCGGATTGCCTGGGTATTCGGACTGAACGGTAAGAATTTCATCCGGACGATGCTGAATGTAGGCAGGACGCATTCGGAAGTACGCGTGGTAAATGATCAGATCGGAACGCCGACCTATACGCTGGATCTGGCGCGGCTTCTGGTGGATATGATCGAAACCGATAAGTACGGATATTATCATGCCACGAATGAGGGCGGATATATTTCGTGGTATGACTTTACAAAAGAGATATACAGACAGGCCGGCATGCAGACCAGAGTCACCCCGGTTACTACCGCGGAGTACGGACTGTCGAAGGCGGCGCGGCCCTTTAACAGCCGCCTGGATAAATCGAAGCTTGTTGAGAATGGCTTTCAGCCGCTTCCGGACTGGAAGGATGCTTTGCATCGTTTTCTGGTTGAGATCGGTGAGATCCGCTGATATCGGCGAATGTGGCGGACAGATATAAACACCATTGAATCCGCTGTGACAGTAAAGCCGGCGGATGTGAGCGGGCATTGAAAGCCGGATCAAAGAGAAAAGGAACAGTCGCATAAAACCTGGGATTCCGAGAGGAAAGAAACCGTTTTACTGCGGTCGTTCCTTTTTGCGTTCGCGCGTGCATTCGATCACAGACCAGTGCTGACGCAATGTATACAGGCAGTGATCCGCAACAGACATTTTATCAGGATAAATATATGGTAGAAATTTTGCTTGCAACCTATAATGGAGAGAGATATCTGGCCGAGCAGCTGGAGTCTCTTCTCTCGCAATCGGAGAAGAATATCCGGATTCTGATCCGTGACGATGGTTCCACTGATGGCACACAGGGGATTCTGGAGGATTATGCGCAGAAATATCCGGAGAAGATTCGCGTGATCTGTGATCAGATCCGCTGCGGAGGGCCGACGCCAAATTTCATGGAGCTCGTGAAGCATGCGGCCGGGGAATACATTATGTTCTGCGATCAGGACGATGTCTGGAAAAAGGAGAAGGTCAGGAGGACGCTGCAGGTCATGGCAGAAAAGGAGAAGGCAAGAGGCGCGGATTGCCCGCTTCTGGTTTTTTCTGACTATATTGTGGCAGACGCGGCGCTGAATCCCGTCCCGGTCCGCGAGAAGCAGCTGCAGGTCTACGGACACCGCACAGATTTCCGACATCTTCTGGTGCAGAATTATGTGACGGGATGCACGGTCATGATGAACCGGGCAGCTTACCGGCTTATGGGAGATTATGATCCGAGGATCCGTATGCATGACTGGTGGGCCGCGCAGTATGTCAGCGCCCTCGGCGAGGTCGTTCATCTTCCGGAAAAGCTGATGTACTACCGGCAGCACGGCGATAATGTGGTGAGTGCGGTGAATGTCAGAAGCTTTTCCTATCGTATCGGTAAGCTGATGGACAGGAATACCAGATATAATCTGAAGCTGAATTTTGCGGAGGCAAGGTTGCTGTATGAGAGATTCGGCAGTATAATGCCTGAAGACTCGAAGAACGCACTCGAGGAGTTTCTGCGTATTCCGGACTTTTCAAAGCCGAGAAGGATGGCTGCCCTGCTTAAGGGACGTTTTCTGAAAGGCGATCTGGTCAGGATCCTGGGACAGCTGTTCTATATCTGACGATTTTACAATCCGGAAGCAACATGGTAAAATAACAGACTGCAATATCTGAAAACAAGACAGAGAAAGTGTTTTATATGCTGATTAAAAGTATTCCGGGACTGCTGCTTGTATTTCTGGTGATTCCCGGCATCTGCGGATATATCCTTACGGATCTTCTGCACCTATATGAGAATAATATTGTCAGACGGTCCGTCCTGAATCTTGTCGCCGGAAATCTGCTGATGTGGGCGGTCTTTGAGGCGGTGGCAGTTCCCATGATTTTCCTTCGACAGGACTTTCGGCATGTGATCCTGCTGTGGCTTCTGATTCTGGCGGCGCTTGTGATTATCTTCGTCTCTATTCGCAGAAAGGTTCCGTTTATCCGGTTCGATGCAAGGCACCGGAAGCAGCCGGGGCTTTTCCGTGACAGGACTGCTCTGGTTCTGCTGCTGCTTCTGCTTGTGATCGTGGGTTTCCAATGTGCGGTATATCTGTTTGGAATGCATCTGGATGAGGATGATTCCCGGTTTATCGCTCATGCGGTATACACATGGAAGACCAACCGGATGCTCACGGAGAATGCCGCGACGGGTGAACTGAATCTCCAGAACTGGGGCGGAGACTATCTGAAGGATGCCGTCTCTCCGTGGATGATCTACATCGCAATGCTGGCGAGACTCACTGCAATGCATCCGGCGGTGCTTGCGCACACGGTACTTCCGGTGATTCTTCTGCTCCTCGGCTATGGGATCTACTGCCTGGCGGGTATGGAACTGTTCGGGGATGACAGACGGAAGGCAATTTTATTCTGTCTGATTGTCGCTTTTCTCCAGCTCTTTTTTGCGGGATCTACTCGCACACAGTCGGAGTTTGCGCTTCTGCGGATCTGGCAGGGGAAGGCCGTGGTCGCGGGAGTGGGAATACCGATGATCCTGTACTGCTTTATCTATCTGTACAGACACGCCGCGGAAGAGAGGGCCATCTGGATGCTTCTGATTACAGACCTGGCATGCTGTCTCCTATCCGGGATGGGCATTATCATTGCGGCGTCCATGATCGGGATCTGCTCGATCTGGTACATTCTTGGATGCCGCAGGTGGAGGGCGATCTGGAAGGTTCCTGTGGTACTTCTGCCTTCTGTCGTGTTCGGCGGGCTCTACTATATGTGTAAAATCGGGAGGATCGTTCTATGACAGATGCATGGAGGCAGGTTCTGGACAAGGTGCGGGAATCCTTTGCGGGCAACTGGTTTCTGCTTTTATGGATCGTTGCCTTGATCTATCTGTTTTTCGCGGAGAAGGAAAAACGAAAGCTTCTCGTTTATCCATCCATTCTGCTCGGCGTTCTGATATTCAATCCGCTTCTTTACCGGTATTGCTGGAGAAAGCTGTTTGACTACGCGTACTGGAGGGCGTTCTGGATGGTGCCGGTTCTGCCTGTGATCGCGGCAGCAATGGTGAGCCTTGTATGCAGGATGCGGAAAAACTTCATGAAGGCTGCCGTGATCGTTCTTGCTTTGGCAGTTTCAGCCGCGACCGGAACGTTCATATACAAGGATCGTTTCGTGAGAGCACAGAACCGTTACAAGCTGCCGCAGGCATCGGTGGATGTGGCTGATGCGCTTCTCTCCCTTGACAGCGAGCCGCGCGCGGCAGTGGATTCCTCGCTGTTCTGTTACATCCGTCAGTATTCACCGGACGTACATCTGATGTATGGGCGGAATGCGTGGGGCTATATCGATTATATCGGGGGTGATCAGTACTCTGTTTATCAGCAGATGACGCAGCCGCAGCCGGACCTGAACCTTGTCCGCGGCAGCATGCTGAACATGGATTATGATTACCTGGTGATGCTCCCCTCCCAGGCACCGGGCTACCGGCAGGAGGACGCGGAGAGCTATGACGGCACCTTCTATTCAGACGCCATGAGCAGCGTAGGATTTGAATATATGGATACGGTGGACGGCTATCTGATCTGCAGGGTACTGCCGGGCTGAGAAGAAAGCTGTTTAGACAGATTTCGGCAGAATACTCAGAAAGTGACGTTTTTCGTTCTTAGGAGAACGTCGAAGCATAGAAGGCGGCCGCCAAAAGGCAGGCCTTGGGCTTCGTGACAGGCGGAGCAGACGTGACGACAGGAGAAGTATGAGTAATCGTAAGAGAGTATCGCTTTATATTATGAATATGGTGGATATCGTTTCGCTGCTGATCGCATTCGTGATATCCTATGAAATTCGTAAGATCCTTCCGATGTGGAGAGTGTTCACGAGGGAGAGCATAATTGCCGGATACCGGTTTCAGCAGTTCCCCTATATGCCTCTGCTTTTTGCCACGATCATCTCCTATATACTGGTAAATTTTCTGTTTCTGTATTCGGAGGAGTATCTCTCAAGAAATGTTTCCTCCGAGCTGCTTGCCACGCTGAGAATGATCGTTATGGTAATCGTCGTGGATGTGGTGATTCTGTTCATCACGAAGACCAGTGAACGATACTCCAGAATTTTCATGGTGATTTTCTTCATCATTGCATATTTTACCTGTTTTATTCTGAGGGAAGCGGTCAAAAAAATCTACATTCCGCGTTATAAAAACGGAAAGGCGTCGGAAAAAATGGTGTTGGTCTGCCGTGAGCGGGATACGGACCGGGTTCTCGAACAGCTGAACGCGATTATCGACTGGAGATTTCATATATCAGGTCTTGTGATCATTGATGCGGATCTGGCGGGTGAATATATAAGCGGCATCCGGGTTATCAGCAATTATTCCGACGCAATGGCAAATATTCAGAAGGAGGAGGTGGATTCCATCCTTCTTGTATCGGGGGATCCGGAAGAGGAGAGAGCGTGGGTGCGTCATTTCCAGCCGCTGGGGAAGACGGTTCATGTCAGTCTTCCGGAATTTGAACTCAGTGATACAAAGCGCATGCAGGATATGCTCGGACAGTGCGCGGTAGTCAGCTATCTCCCTGAGATTCCGATCCGGGGGCGCAATGTCGTCATAAAGAGAAGCCTGGATATCATTGTTTCTATTCTTCTGCTTCCTTTTGTTCTTGCAGTGATGCTGATCGTCACATTGCTGACGAAGATTTTCCTGAAGGGGCCTGTTTTTGTTACCAGAGTAAGAGTGGGCATGAATGGACGCCGTTTTAACCAGTATCATTTCCGGGTATACCGGATGGATTCAGATCAGAGGAAGACGGAGGGCAGGAGCTGCTTTACCTGGCTTGGCCGTTTTCTGGATCTGACGCATCTGGACGGGCTGCCGCAAGTTCTGAATGTTCTCGTGGGAGATATGAGCTTCGTCGGACCGAGAGCCCCGTCTCTTCCCTATTTTATTGAAAATCCGGGAGAACTCCGGTATCTGTGCGCAAAGCCCGGACTGGTGGGTACATGGTGCACCGACCGTCGCAGCGGACGCGCGGAAAAGGACCGATATCTGAATAACTGGAGCCTTGGACTGGATGCCGAAATTATTTTCATCATGATCATTCGGTATCTGACGTTCCGCTCCGCAAGGAGCCGACAGACCATGTGGGAGCCGGAGGAGTGCGCTTTCATCCGGGAGTATATGGACTTCCGCAAGCCGCTGGAATACGACCGCTCCGCTTACACCTGCCGGATGACAGCGGGAAAACGCGTCTACTATTTCATCAAGAGGCTGTTCGACATTGTGGGATCGCTCCTGGGGATCATTCTGCTCTCGCCGCTGCTTCTGATCCTGATGTTCGCGGTAATGGCGGATGACGGCGGCAACCCGTTCTACGGACACAGCCGGATCGGAAAGAACGGAAAGAAAATCACGGTTTATAAATTCCGGAGCATGCGCCGGGACGCCGGAGATCTGGAGAAGATTCTGACTCCGGAGCAGCTTGAGCAGTATCGCACGGAGTTTAAGATTGACAACGATCCGCGTATCACTAAGGTAGGAAACTTCATTCGGCGCACGAGCCTGGACGAGCTGCCACAGCTGTTCAACATTCTGTCCGGCGACCTGTCGATTGTCGGTCCGAGACCGATCGTGGAGAAAGAAACCACAATCTATGGAAGAGATGTCGCCAAGCTTCTGAGCGTGAAACCGGGTCTTACGGGATACTGGCAGGCCTATGCGAGGAACAATGCTACCTATGAGAGCGGCGAAAGACAGAAGATGGAAATGTATTACGTGGATCATCAGAGTCTCGGTCTTGATGTGAAGATTCTGTTCCGGACCGTGAAATCGGTCACAAAGGAGGAAGGCGCCCAGTAGACCGCCATGCGATGCATCATTCATTCTGTCTACGGTATGAGTCTTTGCGTCAATTTGCAGCGCGCGTGCGCACAGTTTTGGTGCGTGCACGTTTGCGGTTATGTTTGGAGTGTATGAGCTTGCAGCGCGCGTGCGCGCAGAGCGCATATTTGAGCCCCCGCAATTCTGCGGTAATGGAAACGAGAGATCAAGGAGAATAGAATGACATCTGTGAATGAGAAGAAAATCAGACTGATCATAGCCTGTCACAAGAAGTGTGAGGTGCCGGAGGATTCTGTCTATCTTCCGCTTCACGTAGGAGCAGAGGGAAAGGAGCCCTTTGGCTTCACCGGCGACAATACCGGCGACAATATCAGCTCCAAAAACCCCGTCTACTGTGAATTGACAGGACTCTACTGGGCATGGAAAAATCTGGACTGTGATTACCTGGGACTGGTGCATTACCGGAGATATTTTACACTGAAGAGCAGGCACGAGCAGAAGAAAAACGGCCTTCTTGCATCGGTGCTGACAGAGGCCGAGCTCAGGAAACTTCTGTCCCGGTACCGCGTTCTGGTTCCGAAGAAGCGGCATTATTACATTGAAAGTGTCTATTCCCACTACGCTCATACCTTCGACGGTACGCAGCTCGACAAGGCCAGGGAGATTCTTGCCCGGAAATATCCGGATTATGTGGATGAGTTCGACCGCTTCATGAAGCAGACCGGGGCATACATTTTCAATATGTTTGTCATGCCGAAGAATCTCGCGGATGAGTATTTTGCGTGGCTGTTCGACATTCTTGGTGATCTTGAGAAAATGGTTGATACCAGCGGCATGTCAGCTTTTGACGCGAGATATGCCGGACGGGTCAGCGAGAGGCTCTTTAATGTGTGGCTGATGCATCAGGTGGACACGGGCAGGCTGAAGAAAAGCGAGATTGGTGAGGTGCCATACCTTTATCTCGGAGAGATTGACTGGAGAAGAAAGATTACCGGTTTTCTCCGTGCGAAATTCTTTCACAAAAAGTATGAGAAGAGCTTCTGAAAATCCGCGGAGACAGAAGTCCGGACAGGCTTCACAGAGAGATCGCTGAGGCCGGATTTGTTTTGCAATATGGTAATGTTCAGAGGGCGTCAGGACGCCCGGAAAGGAAAAAAATTATGGGAAAGATCAAGGTTACAGAAAATGCAGGCGGTATCAAGGGACTTTATGTGGTAGAGCCAACGGTTTTCGGAGACAACCGGGGATATTTCATGGAGACCTACAACTACAATGACTTTGCGGCTGCCGGAATTGACTGCGATTTTGTGCAGGACAACCAGTCCGCATCGAAGAAAGGGGTACTTCGCGGCCTTCATTTCCAGATTCATTATCCTCAGGACAAGCTGGTCCGCGTAATCCGCGGTGAGGTTTTTGATGTCGCGGTTGATCTGCGGGAGGGAAGCGAGACCTACGGAAAATGGTTCGGAGTGCTCCTGACAGAGGAGAACAAGAAGCAGTTCTTTATTCCGAAGAATTTCGCGCACGGTTTTATTGTTCTCTCTGATTACGCGGAGTTCTGCTACAAGGTGACTGATTTTTATCATCCCAATGATGAGGGCGGACTGATGTGGAACGATCCGGATATTGCCGTGAAGTGGCCGATGCCGGAGGGAATGGGACCGGAGGATCTTGTATTGTCGGACAAGGATAAGGTGAACTGGAGTTATCAGGAATTCCTTGAGAAGAAAAAGAACTTCTGATTTTTTCAAAGGACTTTCAAAAGACGATAACAATGATTAGGAGATCGAGATGTCAAAGTCAAGAAAGCCGGCGCTGTTTCAGATTCTGGGAGAGCTGTCAGGAAGCAGAAAACTGATCGGGAGTCTCGCAAAAAATGATTTCAAGACAAAATTTGCGGGCTCTTACCTTGGAAGAGTCTGGGCGTTTGTACAGCCGGTTGTCACTGTCTTTGTGTACTGGTTTGTATTCGAGAAGGCGCTGAACGCGGGAACGCAGTCCACGAAGCAGGGGATTTCCGTCCCTTATGTGCTCTGGCTTGTCGCCGGCCTGGTTCCCTGGTTTTATTTCTCTGACGCGATGGCGGCAGGGACGAACGCACTTCTTGAATACGACTACCTGGTCAAGAAGGTGGTGTTCCGGATCAGCGCGCTTCCGGTGGTGAAGGCAGTCTCGAGTCTGTTCGTACATGTCTTTTTTGTCTGCTTCATGCTCGGCATGTATGTGGTGTACGGACTGTTCCCCGGCGTCTATGCCGTTCAGCTTGTATATTACTCGTTCTGCATGTTTGTCTTCGTCCTTGCGGTGTCCTATCTGACAAGTGCGCTGGCCGTTTTTTTCCGGGATCTGGTACAGATCATCAATATTATTCTGCAGGTTCAGATCTGGGCGACTCCGATCATGTGGAATATGGATGCGGTGAGCTTTCCGCCGGCAGTCATTGCAATTCTGAAATTTAATCCGATGTATTACATCGTCTGCGGGTACAGAGATTCTCTGATCAATCACATATGGTTCTTCCAGCGGCCGCAGCTGACGCTGTATTTCTGGTGCCTGACGGTATTTTTGCTGTTTGCCGGAACTCATGTGTTCCGGAAGCTTCAGCCTCATTTTGCCGATGTACTGTAAGAGGGTTATTTCAGCAGCTGAGAAGGTACGCCGCAGAGAACGCAGTCAAGGCAGCGGAGAATCTGATGTGTCAGTTTACGGGAATCCCGGAGGGTTCCATATTGCTGAAGTTCTGAATGCTGAATTCTGCGGATACAGGGAGTATACCGCGGCATCAATCCCGGGAAAGGAAATCCAACCAGTATGAGTGAAGAATACGCCATCCAGGTAAAGGATGTCAGCAAGCTTTATAAATTATATGACAAACCGTCATACAGAATCCGTGATGCGCTGGGCCTTACACGGAAAAAGCTGTACCGGGAGCATTACGCGCTTCATCACATGAGCTTCAATGTGAAAAAGGGAGAGACCGTAGGACTGATTGGAACCAACGGCGCCGGAAAATCAACGATTCTCAAGGTCATTACCGGTGTACTGAACCCCTCGGAGGGTGAAGTGGTCATAAATGGCAGGATCTCAGCTTTGCTTGAGCTTGGCGCGGGCTTCAATATGGAGTACACGGGTATCGAAAATATCTACCTGAACGGTACCATGATCGGTTTCTCAAAGGAAGAAATCGACCGGAGGATGGACAGCATCCTGAAATTCGCGGACATCGGAGATTTTGTCTATCAGCCGGTGAAGACGTATTCCAGCGGAATGTTTGTCCGTCTGGCGTTTGCCGTCGCCATCAATATTGATCCGGAAATCCTGATCGTGGATGAAGCGCTGTCTGTGGGAGATGTTTTTTTTCAGGCAAAATGCTACAAGAAATTCGAGGACTTCAAGAAAGAGGGAAAGACGATCCTATTCGTCAGTCACGATCTCGGAAGCATTTCCCGGTACTGTGACAGAGTCATCCTTCTGAATAAGGGGGTCAAGCTTTCCGAAGGCAAACCGAAGGATATGATCGATCTCTACAAAAAAGTCCTGGTTCATCAGGTCGACGAGGCCGCCGTACAGAACGGTGACGCTGACATTCACAGCACGACCGGAAAACGTTCTCTCACAGGCGAAGGCCGCATCGCAGACAATGCAGGGGATGGTGTGCGGGAAGACGGTGGAGCCGGGACAGCCGCGGACAGATCATCTGTCGGCAGGGATCATCCGTCAGGCAATGACGGTGGAAAGTGGATGGATCACTTCCAGATCAATCCGAATGTCAACGAGTACGGTGACGGACGGGCAAATATCATTGACTATGGTATTGTGGACGATCAGGGGCAGCTGACCTCAACGATCATCAAGGGAACCCGCTTCACGATCCGCAGCAAGGTGCAGTTTAACGAAGAGATACAGAGCCCGATCTTTACCTATGCATTCAAAAACCTTCAGGGAGTCGCGATCACCGGGACGAATACCATGTATGAAAAGAAGGATATCGGACTGGCGCACAAGGGGGATGTCTATGTCGCGTCCTTTGAACAGGAGATGAACCTTCAGGGCGGGGAGTATCTGCTCTCTATCAGCTGTACGGGATATGAAAACGGAGGATTTGTCGTATATCACAGGCTGTATGATGTCATCAATGTCACCGTAATCTCGGACAAGAACACCGTGGGATTTTATGATATGAATTCGGTTACCCGTGTGGAAAGGGTGGGCGGAAGACCGGAAAGCGTTGTATGAAGCATCCGGCAGGCGCAAAATCCTGAACAGAGTAATATTGGAATGTACTCGTAAAAAGTATATATAAGGCATCCGGCAAACACAGAGAAAAAGTGGAAATACCGATACGTGCAGTAACGATCTCGTCGGTCTCGCGCGAGGCAGGTGTGTATGAAGGAACAGATCGGAAAGGTACAATTGCATATTCTGGGGGAAGATGAAATCCCTGCACCGGAGGTTCCGGGTGCTGCGAAGATCCCCGGAAAGGCAGCGTCAGAAATTTCCGGGACACAGAGGGAAAAGGCAGATGAGAAGGAACTGATGGAGATCCTTAGAACCTGCCCGGAGGATCAGTACAGGTCTGTGCTGCAGGAACGCAAGAACGAATTCCTGCTTGAGGAGCTTTCAGGCCTGAGAGCGAATCTTGTGCGCGCCTTTGCCGTACCGGACGGCGAATCTGTTCTGGAAGCAGGCTGCGGGTGCGGCGCGATGACCGGTACACTGGCAGAAAAATACCGGGAGGTCGTCAGCTGGGATTCCGATGCGGAGCGATGCAGAATCAATGCGTACCGGAACAGAGACCGGGAGAATGTGACACTGTATGCCGGCGATTTCCGGGACTTTTGTAACGAAATCCATTCGGATCATCCCGGGAACAGCTTTGATCTTATCACCTGTATTGGTCCGATGCAGAAGGCTTCCCGGATTATCCCGGGAGATACGCCGTGCCGGGCTATGGTGCATGAGCTTCTTTCTTTTCTTGCGCAGGATGGAATCCTGCTGATTCTCTTGAAGGAAATCCGGGAGTATCGCCAGCTGATGGAAGGCAGCGTGCTTTCCGGTTACCGGACCATCTTATACGAGATCCGTCCGGACGCGATGTTTCCCATGGAGATCACGGGTGAACAGTGGCTTTCGGAACATCACCCCGGTGGCGAAGCCTGTAGGACGAAAGACGAAGGCAGACCGGCGCTTCTTCTGATTCAGGGCGCGCAGCGGGCAGCCGATACACTGTTGTACGCGAAGTTCTCCGGAGAAAGAGCGGGGAGATATGCTCTGTATACGGCTGTATATGAGAAGTATGGCGGATTGCCGAGCAGAGAGACAGGCGGCGTTGAAGCACCGGGCCTTTCAGATCAGATTGGCGAATGCGGACCGCGGCGCGCCGGAATGAACACAGATGGAAGTCAGCGATATGTGGAGAAGAGGGCACTTACGAAAGCTGCGGCTCCTCATGTGAGCCGCATCAGCGAGCTCTCCGGGAAGCTTTCAGAGATGTACCGGGGAAGATTGAAGATCAATCGCTGTGAGAAGACGGATATAACAGGAACCGTACGGATGGAATATCTCACCGGCGAAACTTTTGAGGAATATCTGGACCGGGTTCTTGCGAAGCAGGGACCGGATGCCTGTGAAAAGGCTCTTCTGGAGTATCTCGACATGGTTGTTCCGAAAGAGCTGGAGAGCGCGTTTGAGATGACAGATTCCTTCCGGGAAATCTTTGGAGAAATACCCGGCGAAATTTCCGGTGGAATACCCGGGGAGTATGAAATACATTCTCTGAAGACGCTGCCGGTGTCGGACGTGGATCTGATTCCGGCAAATGTGATCAGAAGCGGCGGGAGCAGCACCCTCATCGATTATGAGTGGAGCTTTGATTTTCCGGTTCCGTCAGATTTCCTGAGATACCGGATCCTCTTTTATTATCTGCGCTCCGACAAGAACAGGCAGGAGCTTGCTCAGAGCGGCATCTGGCAGAAAGCCGGACTGACCGGGCAGAAACGAAAAATATTCGCGGCAATGGAGGACTCTTTTCAGAAATGGCTCACGAGAGACAGAATCCCGGTGAGAGATCTTCGCGCCGGAATTTCGTCCGAAGTGTTACACACGGGAGACGGGGACCGGAGCCTGCGGGTATATTATCCGGCACGGGACGGGTCGGAAAACTATTCCGAGCTGCGTTCGTCGGACTATCTGATGAGGAATGGAAAGCTCTCCGCTGACCTTGAGGTTCCTCAGGGAATGACGATGATCCGTCTGGATCCGGGAGACCGGCCGGGAATTCTGCGCATCCGCAGCCTGACAATTGACGGAAGACCTCCGGAGCTTATCCGCACAAATGGTATTCCGGTTTTCCGGGAATCAGAAGCCGGAGTGGAAGAGATCGGACCAGTTCCATCCGGAAGACCGGTATTTCTGTCCGCGATCTATTTTGGCAGCGATGATCCGAATTTCACAATCAGATGGAACAGGGATCATTCATCGGCCAATTGTTCCCAGACAGTTTCCGTCGATTTCAGCTTCACGGAGGTGGAAGGTGATTTTATCCGTCCTCTTTTGGAGCTTCAGAGTCAGCGGGTGGCGTCCGCATCATCAAAACACCATAGAAATGGAGGATTTCTTCATCGGCTGAAGGGCCGGAAGAACTGAACAGCCTTTATGATAAAGTACAATATTGATGAGACGAAAACAGATGAGGAAGTCCTGACCGCCGCCGGCTGGGCGGCATGGATCAGCGGAGAAGGTGAGGAGAAGGCTCTGACCCATACAGAAATCCGGGTGGAACGGAAGAGCGGGAGAGCGGTCGCTGCCGATGTCAGAACCTTGTACCGTTCTGATGTGATTCGCGCGCTTGGAGGCTCGGAAAGCGACGAGATGATGGGATTTCAGATCCGGTTCAGGAAGGAAGAGGACGAGAATCAGTACACCCTTATTTTTACCTCTCCGGGCGGAACGGAATCGGAGAAATATCCGGTGGATTTCCGCACCGTAAACATGCTCAGCCGTCAGGAGAACCGCCATTATGAGGGAGCGGCAGACATGCTGAAGCATGTCAGCAGGCAGCTGATCGCGGATGATTTTCAATACCTGAGGCAGTTCGGCCCCAGAAAGTACGCGGGACTTGTGGTCCGGAGACTGAACAGCTCCGACAGAATTCCCGCATATGAGAAATGGGCGAAGCAGAACGATGCCAAAGCAGATGAACTGGCAAAGCAGAGAAAATATCATTTCGCCTATGAGCCAAAGATCAGCATCGTTATTCCGGCATACCGCACCAGAAAGAAATATCTCAGAGAGTTGCTGCAGTCGATCGAGAAGCAGACCTACAGGAATTGGCAGCTCTGCATCGCTGATGGCAGCGGTGAGGACGCCTGTGTAGAAGAAGTGGTGAAAAAATACACGGCAAGGGATCCTCGGATCTGCTACCGGAGGCTCGAAAAGAATGAGGGAATCTCCGGCAACACCAATGAAGCTCTGAAAATGGCCGACGGGGAGTATATCGTGCTCTGCGATCATGACGATGTGATTCCGCCAAACGCTCTTTTTGAGCTTGTGAAGGCGCTTCAGGACCGGGAGGTTGATATTGTATACACCGACGAAGACAAGATCTCCATGGATTCTTCAAGGCGTTTCGACCCGAACTTCAAGCCGGATTTCAATCCGGATCTCCTGTGCAGCACGAACTATATCTGCCATCTGTTCCTTTTTCCCAGAAGCTTCTATGAGAAGTACGGCGGGTTCCGGAAGGAATTCGACGGGGCGCAGGATTATGATCTGATTCTGCGATATACAGAAAAAGCTGGAAAAATTTGTCATATTCCGAAGATTCTCTATCACTGGAGAAGTCATTATGGCTCGACAGCGGACAACCCGGAGTCTAAATCGTATGCTTTTGAGAACGGAGCCAGGGCGGTCAGGGAGCATTACGAAAGACTCGGTATCCCTGCCCGCGTCGGGCATGGGGTATTGGCCGGTACTTATCATACCATGTATGACTGGGGCGAAGAGCCCCTGATTTCGATCATTGTTCCGAATAAGGATCATGTCGGGGATCTGAAGAAATGCATGGATTCTGTCGACAGCAAATCGATCTATCGGAACTATGAATGGATCATTGTTGAGAACAACAGCACCGAGGCGGAGACATTCCGATATTACGACTCCATCCGGGACCGGAAGAATGTTACCGTTCTGACCTATAAGGGAGCATTTAATTATTCCAGAATCAATAACTTCGGAGTGAGACACGCCAGAGGGGAGCTTCTGCTGCTCCTGAATAATGACACGGAGATGATCCGACCGGAGAGCCTGAAGGCGATGGCAGATCTCTGCCTCAGAGAAGATGTGGGGATCGCGGGAGCAAGGCTTCTGTATCCGGACCGCACGATTCAGCATGCCGGGGTCATCGTCGGATTCGGAGGCGTTGCGGGACATGCCTTCTGCAACCTCTCCTCACGGGATCCGGGTTACATGGGCCGTGCCGTGATGACACAGGATTACAGCGCGGTTACCGCCGCCTGCCTTATGGTGAGAAAAGAAATTTTCGAGGCGGCGGGAGGACTCACAGAGGAGTATGCGGTCGCTTTCAACGACATCGATTTCTGCATGAAGGTCGGAGCACTCGGGAAACGCATTGTGTACGAACCTTCTGCGGAGTTTTACCATTATGAGTCCAAATCCAGAGGGTCAGAGGATACCAGGGAAAAGGTAGAGAGATTCCGCTCCGAGGTGGAGCGCTTCGAGTCCACATGGAAGGATTTTCTGGCGAAGGGAGATCCCTGCTACAATCCGAACTTTTCTCTGACGATCGGACCATTCTGCCTTCGACAGGAGACCGGAAAATGAATCTTGTATCGAAAACCTTTCATTACCTGAGAGAAAACGGCGTCCGCGATACCGGAAGAAAAATAAGCAACTGGTATCAGGTTCACTTCACTGCGGAGAATGACTATAAGGCGTTTCGGAGAAGAAACGAGACGGGGCCACTGGAGCTGAGACGGCAGAGAGAACGCCGCTTTGAGCATCCGGTTACCTTCAGCATCGTCGTACCGCTCTACCGAACGCCGGAAAAATTTCTCAGAGAGCTGATCGAGTCTGTGGAGAAGCAGACATATCCGCACTGGGAGCTCTGCCTGGCGGACGGAAGCATCGCGGGAAAAAAGATAGTGAATCCGGAAGGGGAGAGGCAGGCCGCTCCCGCCGTGAGTCCTCTACGTGATATTCTTGAGGAATACGTCCGGAAGGATTCCAGGATAAAAGTGAAGTACCTGGAGGAGAATGCGGGAATATCGGGAAATACGAATGCCGCGCTGGAGATGGCTGCCGGTGATTTCATGGTGCTGTGCGATCATGACGATCTGCTTGCGCCGGATGCGCTTTATGAATGCGCCGACGCCGTCAGTAAGGACCCGGAAATAGATATCCTCTACACAGACGAAGATAAAATCAGCTACAGAGGAGACCGATATCTGGAACCGAATTTCAAGCCGGACTTCAATCCGGATCTTCTGTGCAGCACAAATTATATCTGTCACCTTTTTGTATTCCGGAGATGGCTCTATGAACAGTGCGGCGGGTTTCATTCGGAATTTGACGGGGCGCAGGATCAGGATCTGATTCTGCGTTATACGGAGAAGGCCGGAAGAATCTGTCATATTCCCAAAGTACTGTACCACTGGAGAAAAAGTCCGGCTTCCACCGCGGCTGACCCTGAGCATAAGCGCTATGCCTTCGAAAACGGCGCAAAAGCAGTAACTGCTCATTACCGGAGGATCGGCGTTCCCGCAGAGGCACGGATCGGAGAGGTGCTCGGCATATACCGCACAGTCTACAGATGGACGGAACAGCCGCTTGTATCTATCATCGTCCCGAATAAGGATCATGCCGGGGATCTGAGACGATGCATCGAATCTGTGGAAGAAAAATCTGTGTACCGGAATTTTGAGTGGATCATTGTAGAAAACAACAGTACGGAAGAACAGACCTTTTCTTATTATGAAGAGCTGAAGAAAAAGGCAAATACCCGGGTAGTGGTCTGGAAGGGCCCGTTTAATTTTTCCGCGATCAATAATTTCGGAGCCGGATTCGCCAGAGGAAGATACCTGTGGCTTTTGAACAATGATACAGAGATGATCCGGCCGGAGAGCATGAAGGATATGCTTGATATCTGCATGCGCAGCGATGTGGGAATCGTAGGCGCAAAGCTGTACTATCCGGATGATACCATTCAGCACGCGGGAGTGATCATTGGAGCCGGCGGAATTGCCGGACACATGTTCACGGGTCTCGGGCGCGGTCTGGCCGGATACGGACTCCGGGCCATCTGCACCCAGGATCTGAATGCGGTAACAGCGGCATGTATGATGGTAAAAAAAGAGGTGTATGACAGGGTCGGAGGTCTGGATGAGAAATTTCAGGTCGCGTTCAATGACATCGATTTCTGTCTGCGTGTTCGGAGGGAGGGATATCTGGTTGTATATGACGCAGGTGCGGAATTCTACCATTTCGAATCAAAATCCAGAGGCCAGGACAACACGGGGGAAAAACTGAAGAGATTCCAGTCGGAGATAAACCGGTTCGCGGAGAGATGGAAGGATCTGCTTGTTCAGGGAGATCCTTATTATAATCCAAATCTTTCAATCAGACAGGCGGATTTCAAACTCCGGGTGGGAGATGAGAAGTGGGAGCTTCCGGTTGTGTACCGGGAATAATATTTTTATATCATAAATCCCTGCTGTATAGTATAATATAGGTAACTCATTACGGAAATAAGTCGGGGAAAGTGCGGCAGTTATATTACTCAAAATATGGATTGTGCAGAAGGGAGATCTTATGGGAAGAAAAAATCTGTTTAAACTTGTCACAATATTAACGGCCATTGGAGTGATATCTGCAGCATGTCCGGTTTATGCAGAGGATACAGCAGCTTCTTATATATCTGCCGAAACCGGAGAGACGGATGACTCTTTGGATGGCACATCAGGCAGTGCGGAGAATAGCAGCGATGCCGCGGAGAACAACACGGCGAAGTACAACACGGTTACATCTGCGGATAATGGAGTGGAGAATATATCATCCGAAAATATCGGTACACCAGAAAATGGAACCTCATCTGAAGAAGATTCCGGTGAGAAGGCGGGCGATAACACCTTGACAGATGCTTCGAATGAATCAGTTGAAGCAGAAATCGTGGGGACAGATTCCGTATCCGCATCCTCGGAAACCACGAGCGCGACTGAGGAATCTACTGAAGAAGAGAGGGAAGAGACAGAGGAGAAAGACGACAAAGACGACGCTCAGGAGATACCCGTTGTCAGCTATGCCGCTCATGTTCAGCAGAAGGGGTGGCCGGCGGAGGATGCCGTTTCCGGAACAGAAGCTCAGACTTATGCGGGATTTACGGGCAAGGGTCTTCGTGTTGAGGCAATCAGGGCCAGCGTGAAAGGCGACCAGAATCTCGGCATCACATACAACACTTATGTGCAGCAGAGAAGATGGACCGGATGGCAGAGCGACGGGGCGGTCGCGGGAACGACGGGACAGAGCCTCAGGGTCGAGGCAATCGTCATGAAGCTGACCGGATCCGATGCGGACAAGTACGATCTCTATTACCGCGCGCATGTGGAGAGCTTCGGGTGGCTTGCGTGGGCGAAAAACGGCGAGCTGGCCGGAACAACGAATCTGAGCCGCCGCGTCGAGGCGTATGAGGTCGCGATTGTGAAGAAGGGAGAGGCGGCACCTGCGAGATCTTCCGCCCGGAACGCTGCTTATCTCACTGCTCCGACAGTAACCTATCAGACCCATGTGCAGAGATACGGATGGAATCTGGGAGAGGTTTCGAACGGCGCTCTCGGCGGGACGACCGGACAGGGGCTGCGGATGGAGGCGCTGAAGATCCATCTGAACAAGACGACCGGATTCACGGGCGGTATTTCGTACTGCTCCCATATACAGAGACTCGGATGGGAACAGAACTGGAAGACTGACGGAGCACTGTCCGGAACAGAAGGAAAGGGACTTCGCCTGGAGGCGGTCCGGATCCGGCTGACCGGTGAGATGGCAAATTTGTTTGATGTGTATTATCGTACGCATGTGCAGAGATTCGGCTGGACCGGCTGGGCGTCAAACGGGGAGGACTGCGGATCCGCCGGTTATGGGTATCGTCTGGAGGCGGTTGAGATCCGCATAGTTGCCAGGGGAAGCAGCGCACCAGGAAGTACGGCAAATACATTCTGGAAATATGTCAACCCTCACGCTGGTATGGATGCTATAGCGCAGGGATATTCAAGCTCTACCGGGTATCTTCTGATGGTTGACCGTTCCGCTCATCGGACAGGCGTGTATACAGGAAGCAGGAATAACTGGCAAAACCAGAAGTACTGGCTTTGCTCCAATGGAAAAGCATCGACGCCTACGATTACCGGTGTATACAGACTGGGGATAAAGGGACTTTATTTCTGGAGCGGCAACACCAAATGCTGGTATTACAGCCAGATTTCCGGAGATTATTTATTCCATTCCGTAATCTATGATGGGTCTTCTTCGCCGGTCCGCATTCTGGATGGAACCCTGGGCGCAGCGACATCTCACGGCTGCGTGCGGCTTGCGCTTGAAAACGCAAAATATATTTATGATAATGTGCCTACCGGTACAACGGTTGTGATTTATAACTGAAGGCAGGCCGGTTCACACTGTGTGTGGGGGATGTGTCTCATCTCCCACGCATATCCGCACTTCCGTGCGGGCTGGGGCGGCAATGAAGCCCCTGTCTTCAGGAATAGAAGACGTTGCTGAAAATAAATGCAGAATCTGCCGAAAATAAATGTAGAATCTGCTTGACAATAGAAGAACGTTTTGATATGATCTTACTCGTTGGTGAGAAACACCGACGGATTGCTGATATAGCACAGGTGGTAGTGCGCATCCTTGGTAAGGATGAGGTCACCAGTTCGAGTCTGGTTATCAGCTGTAATGAGATTTCCCCGGAAGATCTGTCTTCCGGGGTTTTTTTTACGCGAACAGTGAGCCTCAGCCGAATGCGAAGTATTCGTGTGCGGCGAGCGTCGCGATAGCGAGATAAAACTCGCGCAGCGTGTTTTATCTCGTTGTAACCGCTTTTTGAAGGACTGGCAGATTACATTTTCACCGGCATATTTCATTGACGTTTTACTTCACAGGCATTACCCCGGTTAAGAGCATCTGAATTGTAAAAAAATACCGGGTAAAAGTCCGCTAATCCTATAAACATAAAATATATTTGCATATCGTACATGCAATGGTATAATTTTTAAATCAGATGACAGCATGGGCGACGTAGACGTAATTGAAAAACTTTTCGAACCGGATCCCGGCTGCAACACGGATATTGATGAAGGCGTTTATCTCAAAAGAGGGGATCAGAGATCATGGATGATAAAATCACATTTGTACTGAACGACGAAGCAGGACAGCATGAGAGGGACACAGTCGAATCAGAGGATATGAAAAAGCTGACCTCTGTTGTGGCACCGATTGCTGACAAATACAACATTCAGGGGCCCGCTCTCTACGTTGTGTATGATGACAATATTCAGGGAGAAGACGGTACTGTATGGGGCGGAGAATTTCTGCTCGGAGACAGAGAACATATATTGAAGATTCAATACACGAAGGAACCGGATGACAGTGGGGAGACTCTTCATGCGGTCCCGATGCATGATGAACTGGACGAGGAAGAGAAGGAGCCGGAGGTCGCGGAGCGCAGCGGCAACTACATTCGTATGGGGTGTCTGCAGCCGGTTCAGCTTCTCGGAGGCAGGGACGATACGAAAAACGCGCAGATGGTACTTGCCTGCATGATGAATGATGCGGAGGACAGAGGTCTGATCTGGGAGGATTATGAGTCAGATCAGATTCTCGATCCGAATCTGCACCAGACGATCGCAATTGCACTTGACGCGGGAAGAGACACTTATATCTCAACGTCACTGCTGCGGCTGTTCGATGCAGCCGCGGCAGTGCTCGGCATCTGCGAGGAGAATACCTATCCCGGTGAATGCGCAGAGAGGCTTGTGGAGGCAGCCAAAAATGCGGTCAGCAAATGGAATGACGGTACATTTGGAATGGCGGCACATCAGATTGATGTTCTCAAGAACCGGTATCCGGTAAGGATGATTCTAGAGAAGAAAAACGGCGAGTGGATTGCTGACGGCCCGCGTCTGATCGGAGATCTTCGCATGGCAAAGGACGGCGGCATTCCGACGGATGAGCTTGCACTGGAATTTCATGACGCGGTAGCGGAGATGACGGTCAAGATGTGTGAGAATATAGTTGCCGATGCTTCCGGGAATGGAATTCAGGTAAACCGTGTCGTGCTGAGCGGAGAAATTTTTGTTGACGATATACTGAGGGAGCGCACGGTTAAAGGACTTCAGGACAAGGGATATCAGGTGTATTACTGAGACGGTACAGCCTTGGCGGAGCCGATATGGTTCGACTTCGGGACAAGGGATATCAGGTGTATTACCGAGAACGGAACGGCTCATATCCTGCAGGGAATGTTGAATTTGACAGGAGACATCTTTTCTTATATAATCTAATGGTTGTCTGGCCGGGTGCGCAGATAATGCGCTTTTTCCGGCAGGGAAGTATCCGAACTTCCGATTCAGCCTGTTTTGCTGCAGAAGCGGTATACAAATCAGAATTTGGAGAATATATGGAAAAGAAGGATTTCAGCTGCTTCTGGAGAAAACACTGGAAGCTGTTCGCTTATATCGGCGTACTTGCTGCCGCTGTGCTGCTGATCTGGTTCGCGTTCGGCGATATGATCCCGCAGTATCTGAAATTACTGCGCGGCGGCGATGAGAAGGAAATTGAATCGTTTATCAATAGGGAGGCTTCCTGGAAGGGCCCGCTGTCGATCATCGTGCTGGCTGCGCTTCAGGTTGTCAGTATAGTCTTTCCGGGATTTGCAATTCAGATTGCATCCGGTGTAATCTATGGCTGGTTCCATTCTTTCTTGATGTGCTACTTCGGCTTTTTGCTGGGAAACCTTCTGGTGTTCTTTTTTGCGAGAAGGATGGGGAACCAGATTGCCGGATTCGCGCCGGTGAAGAAGAACAAGAACAGTTGGATCAAGGAAAAGCTGAAGACGACCAAACCGGAGTTTGTGGTTGCTTTTGTGAACCTGCTCCCTATTCTTCCAAATGGAATTATTCCGTATATTGCTGCTGGATCTTCGATCACGACGCTTCACTATTTTATTGCGATTGCTGTTACAAGCTGGATACAGATTTTCTTCAACTGCCTCGCGGGCGGGTTCATCAAGCACGGGCAGTATCTGTTCATGGTGCTTGCGCTGGGATTCCAGATCTCTGTTCTGATTTTTGTCACCCTGAAGAGAAAATGGCTGATGTCGTTGATTCCCGGCGGAGACGAGTCGGAAGAGGATGAACCGGATTCGAAAATCGGCCTGTCAAAGCATATCAAAACAGACAAAGAGAAGAATGACACAGCTGTCTGATTATCTGTATCGTATCATGTGATGCTGAATGGAGCTTTCTTTTCCAGGCAGTGGCGGATATATCTTTTTCTTTTCATTTTGTTGGAAAAATTTTTCTTGCTACAGGTAAATTCTGTGAGTCTGTTTCTGTGTATGCGGAGACAGGCTTTTTTTATGGGATGAGACGGTTTTTCCGGAGATCAGCAGCCATCCACGCAGGCACCGTTCCGCTCTGCTATGGATGTGAAATTATGCTGTGGATGCGGAGCTCTGCTGTGGTTGTGAAATTAGGCTATGAAGGTGGTGCCTTGCAACTAGGAAGAAAAACAGGCAGACCCCGCTGCGACAAAAGGCGCGTATCCGATTACTCGGATACGCGCCGAACAGTGGGGGCAACGAGGATCGAACTCGTGACCTTTCGCGTGTGAGGCGAACGCTCATCCCGGCTGAGCTATGCTCCCATCAATACTCAGGTTATCACTTTTTCCATCAAAATGCAATGAAAATTTGTCAGAAAATTCAAATTTTGACGCAAACTTAAGTCACTGCGGCACAAGCCCGGGCCCTTGCGATGCAAGCTCACGCCTTGCACGCAAGCGCAAGTCTTTGCAAAGGAAGATATCGTGCAGGATGACAGTTTGTATGAAAGGCAGATGAAGGCAGCCGCGGGGCAAGGTTATGCTTTGAAAAATGAAAAAGTTATGATATGATGTTATCTCAGTGAAAGACTTTAGATATCTGCCGAAACGGTGTACGTCCCGGTGGATAAATGATACAGGAATCGAGGAGGAACTGACACAATGGCGATCGAAGAAACTTCTAAAGAACAGGGGTCGGGTGAGGCGGAAAGAGAAGTCGTTTCCCGGAACTTTATCGAGCAGGAAATCGATAAAGATCTGAAGGAAGGCAGATATGACACGGTTATGACACGCTTTCCGCCAGAGCCGAACGGGTACCTTCACATCGGCCACGCAAAGTCGATCCTTTTGAATTATGGCATCGCGAAGGAATATAATGGTCAGTTCAATCTCCGTTTTGATGACACAAATCCCACAAAGGAAAAGGGAGAATTTGTAGAGGCAATCAAGCGTGACGTGGAGTGGCTCGGTGCGAAGTTCAACGGTCCGTTCTTTGCATCAGACTATTTTGACAAAATGTATGAGGCTGCGCTCAAGCTGATCCGCGATGGAAAGGCTTATGTCAGTGATCTGTCCGCTGATGAGATTCGTGAGTACCGTGGAACATTGACGGAGCCGGGAAGGGATGATCCGAATCGGAACAGAAGCGTAGAAGAGAATCTCGATCTGTTCGAGCGGATGAAAAACGGCGAGTTCGAGGACGGATCAAAGGTTCTCCGGGCGCGAATCGATATGAAAGCGGCGAACATCAATATGAGAGACCCGATTATCTACCGGATCGCTCATCTGCATCACCAGAATACGGGAGACAAATGGTGCATTTATCCGATGTATGATTTTGCCCATCCGCTGGAGGATGCCTTCGAGGGCATTACCCATTCTCTCTGTACGCTGGAGTTTGAGGACCACCGGCCACTGTATAACTGGGTGGTGGAGAACGTGGGCTTTGCGCACCCGCCGAGGCAGATTGAGTTCGCGAAGCTCTACCTGACCAATGTAGTCACCGGTAAGAGATATATCAAGAAACTGGTGGAGAACGGAACTGTCGATGGTTGGGATGACCCGCGTCTTGTCACCATCGCCGCGCTCCGCAGAAGAGGATATACGCCGGAATCGATACAGAAGTTTATCAGCCTTGGAGGAATTTCGAAGGCCAACAGCTCCACAGACTATGCGATGCTGGAGTACTGCATACGGGATGATCTGAAGACCAGAGTTCCCAGAATGTATGCGATCCTGGATCCGGTAAAGCTGATTATTGACAATTATCCCGAGGGGCAGACCGAGGAGTTTACGGTTCCGAACAACCCGGAGAATGAGGCGCTGGGGAGCCGCACGGTTACTTTTTCCCGTGAACTGTATATCGAGCGGAATGATTTTATGGAGAATCCGCCGAGGAAATATTTCCGGATGTTCCCGGGCAATGAAGTGCGCCTGATGCAGGCTTACTTTGTAAAGTGCGTTGATTTCCGCAAGGATGAAAATGGAAAAATCACCGAGATCCACTGTACCTACGATCCGGCGAGCCGCGGCGGCAACAGCCCGGACGGTCGAAAGGTGAAGGGAACGATCCACTGGGTGAATGCAGCAGATGCGAAGCCTGTGGAGATGCGTCTCTATGAGAATCTGATCGATGAGGAAAAGGGCGTGTACAATGAGGACGGCACGATGAATATCAATCCGGATTCTCTTGAGGTTCTCCAGGGAGTGGTCGAGCCCGCTCTGGCAGAGGCAAAGCCCTATGAGAGCTTCCAGTTTGTGAGAAATGGTTTCTTCTGTGCTGACGCGAAGCTGTCGAAGTCCGGAAAGCCGGTGTTCGGCAGAATCGTATCGCTGAAGAGTTCCTTCAAGCTTCCGAAGGCATAAGAGAATCAGAGAAACTTCAGAAGGCATAAGAGAATCGGAGAAACCTCAGAAGACGTAAGAGGTCCGGAGAAACTCCGGAAGGCACAAGAGGTCCGGAGAAACTTTCAAGACATAAGAAGTCCGGAGAAGTCTTCAAGGACATAAGAAGTCCGGCGCAGACTGACGCTGATATTCATTACAAAAAGGCTGCTGTATCACTGCTTCCTGCAGGTGCGGCAGCTTTTTCCTGTTTTTATACCGAAAATGCTGTTTCGCAAAAAATGTCCTTAATGGCGGAGAAATAATGAAGAAGTATATCTTCGATTGTGTTATCCTGATACGAAGAACAGGCGGGAGTTGTCCGGGTCAGTAACGGAGAATGAAGATGACTCTGCAGGAAGTAAAATCCTGGAAGGCGGGATCTTTGAAAGTGTTGCACACCGGGGATTTCCGGAAGAGAGAAAGGAAGAGCAGGAAATGATAAAGGCATGTATTTTTGATCTTGACGGTACACTTACGAAGACGCAGGAGTCCATTGCGCGTCCGGTCAATATGACACTGGAGCATTTCGGGCTTCCTGCGATGCCGGTGGAGAATTACAATTACTACGCGGGGGATGGCCTCGACAACGCACTTAAAAGAGCACTGAAGGATGCGGGTGATCCGGAGCTGAAACATTATGAGGAGGGAAGACCGCTGTGCCGGAAATGGTTTGTCGAGAATTCGCTGTATCATGTGAAACCTTACCCGCACATTGTGGAGATGCTGAAAGAACTGAAGAAACGGAAGATCCGCCTTGCTGTATTTTCCAACAAGATGCATCAGGGAGCAATCGATGTGGTGACGGCAATCTTCGGACCGGATACCTTCGACCATATTCAGGGACAGACCGACACTGTGCCGATCAAACCGGATCCGCAGGGGGTCTATGAGATTCTCAGGGAGTTCGGGGTGAATAAGACAGAGGCACTGTACTTCGGTGACACCAATACCGACATGCTCACAGGTCATAATGCAGGCCTTTTTACCGTCGGGGTGACATGGGGGTTCCGTCCGAGAACGGAGCTTGAGGAATATCGGGCAGACGATATTGTCGATGATCCTATGGAGATCGTTGATCTTGTGGATCGATTTAATTCGAGGGGAAAGGAAAATGTCAGATAAAAGAATTCCATCGATAAGAATTCCGTCGAATATCCGTCTCATTGCAAGTGATTTGGACGGGACACTGCTTCAGGGAGACGCACAAAGGCTGAAACCCAATACCTGCGAGCTGATTCACAGGCTGACTGACAGAGGAATTATTTTTCTCGCAGCGAGCGGAAGACAGTATGCCAATCTGCAGAGACTCTTTGCTCCTGTTCGCAGCGAGATCGCGTATCTCTGCGAGAACGGCTGCCTCAGCTTCTATGAAGGCGAGATGGTGCACAGAGTGACCATGGACCGGGCACTGGGACAGGAGATCATGCGCGAGATCATAGGGACGCCGTCCGCCGAGGTGCTCCTGTCGGGAGTGAATACAAGCTACATTCAGCCGAAGGACATGAGCTATTATTATCATATGCGGGATGTGGTCGGCAACAATGTCACACTGGTGCCGGATATTCTGAAGACGGAGGAGCCGTATTTCAAGATTTCCATCTACGAGAGGAACGGTCTTACCGATGAGGAAATCGCGTTCTGGCAGGAAAGATTTGGAAGATACGCAACGGTTGTTACGGGCGGAAATGACTGGCTCGATATCATGCCGCTTCATGTGAATAAGGGAACCGGAATCCGGAAACTGCTGGAGAAGCTCGATGTGCGGCCGGAGGAATGCATGGCCTTCGGGGATAACTATAACGATATGGAGATGATGAAGCTGGTCGGCTGGCCGGTTGCGGTGGACAATGCCAAACCGGAAATTCTCGCCGCAAGCCGTGACCATACGTCGACGGTGGAGGAATACCTTGAGAAAATATTGTCAGGCGATTTTAGCGGATAATGTTGCTTCGCATCGCTCCATGCTCATACCTGTTGTCGTCGCTAATGTTCTTACCCACTGGTGAGCAAGCTCCCCGCGGGCCAAGAACATTGCGACTGGACTTATACAGTACCGGCTATACGATACATTGTGCCACACACTGTATAAGTCCCCGCGTCACTTCGCTGCTTCGCAGCTTCCGTGCCGCTAACAGGTATGATCATTCTCGCGTTGCTTGGCATCGCTCCATGCTCATACCTGTTGTCGTCGCTAATGTTCTTACTCACTGGTGAGCAAGCTCCCCATGGGCCAAGAACATTGCGACTGGACTTATACAGTACCTTACTAGCACTCGATAAAAACGAGTGCTAATTTTTCCTTGACTTTCTGTAATAAGGGTACTAATATAACACTTGTCGGGTATAAAATGAATACCGGTCATAATGACAGAAATCACAGCCGGAATGGTCCGCGAAGTCGGGTTTCCACAGACAGCGGATCATCAGCGGCGATAACATAAATATCCATTTTCCTGACGGGGATATGTCACGAAAATGAAGGATCAAAAGTGAAAAGGAGTGTGTATTAGTATGGAAATGAGACATGGAAATCTGTCGATTAACAGCGACAACATTTTTCCAATAATCAAGAAATGGATGTATTCGGATAAGGATATCTTTATCCGGGAACTGATTTCGAACGGATCCGATGCCATAACCAAGAGAAAAAAGCTGGATGCCGTAGGTGAGGTAAGGCTTCCGGAGGGATATAAGCCGAAGATCACAGTATCGGTTAACGATAAGGAAAAAACACTGAAATTCACCGATAACGGAATTGGTATGACAGCGGACGAGGTAATCCGTGACATCACAGAGATTGCTTTTTCCGGCGCGACGGAATTTCTGGAAAAGTATAAGGATAAGGCGGACAGCGACCAGATCATCGGACATTTCGGACTCGGATTCTATTCTGCATTCATGGTAGCGGATCTGGTGGAAATCGATACATTGAGTTTCCGTGAGGGAGCGGAGGCCGTTCACTGGGAGTGCGACGGCGGTACAGAGTATGATATGAGCGAGGGCACCCGTACCGAGGCAGGGACAACGATCACACTGCACCTGGCAGAGGATAGTCTGGAATTCGCCAACGAGTACAAGGTACGTGAAACTCTGGAGAAATACTGCTCCTTCATGCCGGTAGAAATTTATCTTGAGAATGAGACGAAAGAGCCGGAGACGGAGATCATCGATGAAAAGGACCTCAAGGATACCGATGTTGTCATTGAGCATATCCATGAGGACGCGAAGTACGAGGAGAAGAAAAATGATAAGGGCGAGACCGAAAAGGTCGAGACCAGCCCGGAGAAAAATCAGGTAAAGATTCAGAAGCGGCCGGTATCCATCAGTGATACGCATCCACTGTGGACAAAGCAGCCCAGTCAGTGCACAGATGAGGAGTACAAGGAATTTTACCGCCATGTATTCCTGGATTACAAGGAGCCGCTGTTCTGGATTCATCTGAATATGGATTATCCGTTCCGCCTGAAGGGCATTCTGTACTTCCCGAGAATCAACACGGAATACGAGTCCATTGAGGGAAAAATCAAGCTGTACAACAACCAGGTATTCATCGCGGATAATATTAAGGAAGTTATCCCGGAATATCTGCTCCTGCTCAAGGGCGTGATTGACTGCCCGGATCTGCCCCTCAACGTCTCCCGTTCTGCGCTTCAGAATGACGGTTTCGCGCAGAAGATTTCCGATTACATCTCAAAGAAGGTTGCGGACAAGCTCTCAGGCATGTGCAAGACCAAGAGAGAAGAATATGAGAAATACTGGAACGACATCAGTCCGTTCATCAAGTTCGGAACGCTGAAGGATCCCAAGTTCTCTGAGAGAATGATGGACTACATCCTCTATGAGGATCTCGACGGCAAGTATCACACGCTGAAAGATATCATCGCCGCCAATACTCCTGAAAAGACTGAGGAAGAGAAAACAGGGGGAAGCGCAGAAGACAAGAGCAAAGCGGCAGATGCGAAGGAATCTGAGACGGGTGCCGATGGTGAGAAGAAGCCTGAGGCAGAAGCTTCAGAAGAGAGTAAATCCGGTGAGGCGGACCAGAAGGACGACAAGAAGGATGCACCGAAGATCACGATCTATTATGTGACAAATGAGGTGCAGCAGAGCCAGTACATCAACATGTTCCGGAGCCAGAAGAAACAGGCTTATAAGCTGGTCCATACCATCGACGCTCCGTTTATCTCCCATGTGGAGCAGCTGAATGAAAATCTTCATTTCCAGAGAATCGATGCGGATCTCACCGATGATATGAAGGAAGACAGCGAATCTCTGAAGGAAGAGAGCAAGGATCTGCAGGAGCTCTTCCGCAAGGTTCTGAACAAGAGTCAGCTGTCCGTCCGGGTGGAGAATCTGAAGGATCCCAGTGTTTCAGCCATGGTCACGATCTCCGAGGAGATGCGCCGTTATAGCGAGATGATGCGCATGTACGGAATGGCGGACAAGAACATCAACGTGGATGAACTCGAGGGACAGCAGACACTTGTTCTGAATGCAAAGCATCCGCTTGTGAAATATGTATTCGAGCATAAGGCATCCGAGGATGTCAGCCTCTTCTGTGAGCAGCTTTATGATCTGGCAGTTATCAGCAACCGCGCTCTGACTCCGGATGAGATGACAAAGTTCATCAGCAGGAGCAATGAGATCATGGTAAAGCTTGCAGAGAACGCGAAGCCAGCGGGAAAAGCCCAGATCAAAAAGGCAGATACAGCAAAGAAAGAAGTGAAAGCGTCGGAGAAGAAGGACACCAAGGCACCGGCCAAGAAGACTTCAAAGGAATCAAAGGACGAGAAGAAATCTGAATAAGCAAGATTGAAAGCAGAGCGGGATAAAAACGCGAGGTGGGCGTTTTTCCCGCTCCTTTTGTGTTCGCGCAAAACATTTTCCTGGTATTCGTATAAAATATTTCCTTGTATTTACACAAAAAAACACATTCCGATATTTGTACAACAACAATTTAAAGGTGATCAGTCGAGCCCGCAGGCGGTGAAAAATTTCTGCACATACCGGTCCCACGCCTGGTCAACGGAGTGATCCAGCGTAAAGACCCGGAGGGAGGATCCGGTAGTTACAGTCAGTGTCTGATTCCGGTATTGAATGTTCAGGAACAGTCCAAGGATATCATCCGGATCGTAATTCAGTTCGTTCTTTTCCATAAAACGCCGGATCTGTCCGGCACTCAGCTGGAAGACAAAACGGAAGGAGAGAGGAAGCCTGCGGCCTTTCAGGATCTGTACGCAGAAGGATCGGATATCCCTCCAGTGCACAAGAGATTCCCGGTGTGTCTGTGGGTTCGTGACTTTGTTCGTGATTCCGTCATCTGAAGCGTCGCCCTCATAATATTCCGGGTGAGCCTGACCGTCGATGGAAAATGTGGTAAAGGTTGTGATCTGCGCCTCCGAGACCAGAAAACGGTCGAACGTTTCCTTCAGAAGAAGGTGATTCATGAAGCTGCCGACATGTTCAATCTGTAATGCGATCATAGTAAAAACCTCCGAAATACAGTATCCATTATAATAGACTTCCGGGTATCTCACAATCCGGGAATTTACGGATTGTGCTTTGCATTTGATTGGAATTGTTGTATACTGTTTACATTGGGCCGACGCAGGAATTATGGCAGATGCTGAGAAATTTCTGCCCGAATCAGCCGGAGCCCGGATCAAGAGACAGGTAAGGAGTATGTTGGAATGAGTCAGGAAAAGGTCGATTTATATAAGGAAGAGAAAAAGAACCGCAAGAAAATCATGCGGAGAGAAAAGATCAGAACGAGACTGACCGTAGTTGCAGTTGTGGCCGTTTTCGGTATTCTGATCGGCTGGTTCAGCTGGGCGGTATATAATAATGTAAAGAACAATCAGGCGACTACGGCAAAGGCAACGACGACGGAGCTTGACCTCTCTGCCATCGAATCCTACACGACAGCTTTAAACAGCTATGTCACAGAGCAGAAGACAGGTTCTGACAGCACTTCAACTGAAGCATCATCTGCGACAGCATCAGACAGCAGCGCAGCATCTGCTTCCTCGGACGCATCCGTATCATCGGCGTCGGCTGCGCAGTGACGGATTCCGGCAGAACGAGAGAATGATTTCTCCCGTCAATGCCCATAAGTGCCATGCATGACAGCAGTCATAGAGGAAGCGCAGGCATAAAAGATATTTTACAGCAGCAGCCATAGGGATTATGTATGGCAGCAATAATATAGCACAAGATCTACAAGGCGTTCTGCGAGAGCAGGGCGCCTTTTTGAGATGCGTCAGCAGAGGAAACCGCTTTTTTGAGATGCGCCAGCAGAGAAAAACCGCCTTTTTGGGATGCGCCAACAGAGAAAACCCGCTTTTCAAAGATGAGACAGCAGAAAAAAACCGCCTTCCGGAGCGGAAGACGGTGATTTTTCGATTGAACTGATTATAACGTGTGCAAACACTTGATGCGTAACTTAATATCTATATATATAAATCAATGCTTCAAAATGCTGTAACAAGAAAAGCAATTCTTTCGATGTCTGGATTAGTGATTCGGGTTCATTCGCTGAAATTACAGTTTAACAACGTTTGCTGCCTGCATTCCCTTTGCGCCTTCAACCAGATCATAGGAAACAGCCTGGCCCTCGTCCAGAGATTTGAATCCCTCACCCTGGATTGCTGAGAAGTGAACAAATACGTCCTTTCCGTCCTCACCAGTGATGAAACCATAACCTTTTTCAGCATTGAACCACTTAACAGTGCCCTTGTTCATTTGAAGTACCTCCATACTTACTAAGAAAAATAATGAATCGGTGAAGCTTTCACCGTGATTTGATTATAGGTTTGAAAGGTTGAAAAGTCAAGAAAATTTGAACAATTCGACTTTCTTTTCAGTGGCCTCTTCAACGGACTCCGGGGCAGTATCGGCAAAGTTTTTCGCTTTTTTCACGCTTTTTTCCGGGAGCTCTTTTCCATGACAAGACAAGGGGTGATTCTTGAATTCTCAGGCACCATCTTGTATACTGTAAACGGAAATTTATGCCCGGGACAGGAAAGGCACAAAAGAAGGTTTGATGAAATCCGGCCGGATGTCCCTCATACGGAAAGGCAGAAATCGTTATGGATACAATTCTGATAAGAAACGGCAGAATCATCGATCCGGACACCCGTTTTGACGGCATCGCTGATCTCTATCTGTCCGGAGGAAAAATCACCAGAGTCGCGAAAAAGATAACAGAAAAGGCGGACCGGGAGATCGACGCAAGGGGCATGTGGATCATGCCCGGGCTGATCGATCTGCATGTGCATCTTCGTGATCCGGGGCTTACCTGGAAGGAAGATGTGACTACCGGCTCGAAGGCGGCTGCCAGAGGAGGCATTACCACCATCGTTGCGATGCCAAATACAAAACCGGTCTGTGACAGCCCGGACCGCATCGACTATGTTATGCACAAGGCGGAGCATACCGCGTCGATTCATGTGCTTCAGGCCGGAGCGGTCACTGAGGGGCAGGCCGGTGAAAAGCTGGCCGATATCAGAGGAATGGCGAAGCATGGGATCCCCGCTGTTTCCGAGGATGGAAAGTCGGTCATGAACGCTGAGCTTGCGCGGGAGGCAATGAAAATCTGCCGTGAACTGAACATTCCGTTTCTGGATCACTGCGAGGACAGGAATCTCGTACAGGGCGGCTGTGTGAATGCGGATGAGATATCCAGAGCTGAGGGCCTTCCCGGTATCACAAATTCGGTGGAGGATGTCATCATCGCGAGAGACATGATCCTTGCTCATGAGACAGGTGCACATCTTCATCTCTGTCACTGCTCCACGAAGGGAAGCTACGAGATGCTGAAGGCGGCAAAAGAAAAAGGCTGGGATGTGTCCGGCGAGGTCTGCCCGCATCATTTCATTCTGACGAGCAGCGACAGAGTGCACGGCGACACGAACTACAAAATGAATCCGCCGCTGCGCACCGAAGAGGACAGAAAGGCACTCTGCAGGGGGCTGGCTGAGGGAGTATTTGAAGCAATCAGCACGGATCATGCGCCCCACACGCGCGAGGAGAAGGATCAGCCCATGGAAAAGGCCCCCTTCGGAATTGTCGGCCTCGAGACTTCCGTCGCGCTGACCATCACCTATCTGGTCAAAACCGGTATCCTGACACCAATGCAGATGGCGGAGCGGATGAGCGCGGGCCCGGCGAAAATTCTGCATCTGGATCAGAGGGGATCCCTTGCAGAGGGCAAGGAAGCGGATATAACGATCATCGATCCCGATGTATCCTATAAGATTGACGCGCGGGAATTTGAATCCCGGGGAAAAAATACACCGTTTGACGGCTGTGAGGTTACCGGCCGGGTCGACACCACGATCTGCGGCGGGAAAATCGTATATCAGAAAGGAAGAATGTACTATGATTAATCGCCTGATTCAGAACATCAGAGAAAAGAACGCGCCGGTGGTCGTCGGTCTGGATCCGATGCTTTCCTATGTGCCGGAATCTATCTGGAGAAAAGCGTTCCATCAGTACGGAGAAACGCTGGAAGGCGCTGCGGAGGCGGTCTGGGAGTTCAACAAGGAAATTGTAGATGCAACCTTCGATCTGATCCCTGCGGTGAAGCCGCAGGTCGCGATGTATGAGCAGTTCGGCGTACCGGGGATGGCTGTTTATGAGAGAACAGTTTCATATTGCCAGAGCAAGGGGCTTGTCGTGATCGGAGATGTGAAACGCGGCGATATCGGATCAACCTCGGAGGCCTACGCTGTCGGCCATCTCGGGCATGTGAAGGTCGGAAATAAAGAGTATTCCGGTTTCCATGAGGATTTTGCGACGGTCAATCCTTATCTGGGAAGCGACGGCATCAATCCGTTTATCAAGGTCTGCCGCGAGGAGAAGAAGGGAATATTTGTTCTCGTGAAGACGTCAAATCCGTCAAGCGGAGAGTTCCAGGACCGGCTGGTGGACGGAAAGCCTCTGTATGAGCTGGTGGGCGAAAAGGTAGCTGAGTGGGGACGCGAGGCGATGGGCGATGAATACAGCTATATCGGCGCCGTTGTAGGAGCAACCTATCCGGAACAGGGAAGAATGCTCCGGAAAATCATGCCGAAGACCTTCATATTGGTTCCGGGATACGGTGCGCAGGGTGGAAAAGGCGCCGATCTCACTGACTTTTTCAATGAGGACGGACTCGGGGCGATTATTAATTCCTCCCGCGGAATCATCTGTGCATACCGGAAGGAAGAATATGCGGAGTATGGCGAGGACCATTTCGCGGATGCCTCCAGGGCTGCGGTTGTCGACATGATCCGGGATATCAACAGTGCTCTGGAAGCAGTCAGATGAATCTTTGAAAGGACAGCGAAAACATATGAAAGTAAAGGAGACGGCAACAATCGTCAGCCAGAACCGGATCAGCGATGGCATCTATGATATGGTTCTTCAGGCACCGGAAATTTCCGGCGAGGCAGTTCCCGGACAGTTTGTAAATGTTTTTCTCCATGACAAAAGCAGGCTGCTTCCGCGGCCGATCAGCCTCTGCGGAATTGACGCGGAGCGGCAGACGATCCGTCTGGTCTACCGTGTTTCCGGGGCGGGAACGGATGAGATGGCGCAGATGAGTGCCGGTGAAAAACTGGAGATTCTGGGACCTCTTGGCAATGGCTTCCCGCTCGAGGAAGCGGCGGGCAAAAGAGTGTTTCTCATCGGAGGAGGAATCGGAGTTCCGCCGCTTCTGGAAACGGCGAAAGTACTTTCCGAAAGCGCGGCACTTGATGAGGAACAGTCAGATGTGATTGAAGATGAGCAGAGAGTTTCCGAAAAGTCCGACGGAGTCAATGCGAAGATTCGTGATACAGAGGTGATCAGCGTCATCGGTTATCGCAGTGACTGCTTTCTGAAGTCAGAATTTGACCGGTACGGCGATACGATCATCGCGACGGAAGACGGAAGCGTGGGAACGAGAGGAAATGTAATGGACGCGATCCGTGCCGATGGAAGGAAGCCGGAGGTGATTTTTGCGTGTGGACCGCTTCCTATGCTCCGCGCTCTGAAGGCATGGGCCGAAAAGGAGCAGATACCCTGCTGGGTTTCCATGGAGGAGCGGATGGCTTGCGGAATCGGCGCCTGTCTTGCGTGTGTCTGCAGGACACGGGAGATCGACGGTCATTCTCAGGTGAAGAATACCAGGGTGTGCAAGGACGGACCGGTGTTTAATGTAATGACTCTGGATCTCTGAGAGATTATCCTTGCGCATAGAAAGAAAACCTGAATCAGCTGGAGGCACAGATAGATGGGAACAACGAACAGACTTAGCGTGAAGATCGCCGGGGTGGAATTGAAAAATCCGGTCATGACAGCGTCCGGAACTTTCGGGTCCGGCGAGGAATACAGTGAATTTGTAGACCTGAACGGACTCGGAGCCGTTGTAACGAAGGGCGTGGCCAATGTGCCGTGGCCCGGCAACCCGACACCGAGGGTGGCCGAGGTGTACGGCGGCATGCTGAATGCCATCGGTCTCCAGAATCCGGGTGTTGAGGTCTTCTGTAGGAGAGACCTTCCGTTTTTGAAGAAATATGACACAAAAATCATCGTAAATGTCTGCGGCCATTCGGCCGAGGAATATACGGAAGTGGTGGAACGGCTGGCGGATGAACCCGTGGATATGCTGGAGATCAATATCTCCTGCCCGAACGTCAGAGAAGGAGGAATTGCCTTCGGAACGGTTCCGTCTGTCGCGGAAAAAATCACAAAAGCATGTAAGAAAGTGGCGAAGCAGCCGATCATCATGAAGCTCAGCCCGAATGTCACCGACATCGGGGAGATGGCCAGGGCAGTGGAGGCAGGAGGCGCAGACGCGGTTTCGCTTATCAATACCCTGACCGGTATGAAAATCGATGTGAACCGCCGGAAATTTGTCCTGGCGAACAGGACCGGCGGAATGTCTGGTCCGGCCGTAAAGCCGATTGCCGTCCGGATGGTATATGAAGCGGCGCATGCGGTGCATATTCCGGTCATTGGAATGGGCGGTATCGCGTCCGCGGAGGATGCGCTGGAATTTATTCTCGCGGGAGCAACGGCTGTGTCGGTGGGAACCGCGAATTTCATAAATCCGCGCGCAACCCTGGATGTGGTAGCGGGAATCGAACGATACCTGGAAGAAAATGGAATCGACAGCGTACAGGATCTTGTAGGCGCAGTTGAGGGATGATGGGCAGACAGCGCAGATACGGAGAATTTGTCGAAGTGATCAGTACCCATCTGCTCACATTAATTTACGCGAACAGTGAGCCGCAGCCGAATGCGAAGTATTCGTGTGCGGCGAGCGTCGCGATAGCGAGATAAAACTCGCGCAGCGTGTTTTATCTCGTTGTGAGGCGATGGGATCACCGCCGTGGCAGACCGATGAAGACGGTCTGCTGCAGATTGGAAGGAGCGACAGAGAAAAGATGGAAGAATACAAAAAACAGTTTATTGATTTTATGATTGACAGTCATGTATTGAAGTTCGGAGATTTTACGCTGAAGAGCGGAAGAAAATCGCCTTTCTTCATGAATGCCGGCGCGTATGTAACCGGATCGCAGCTGAAGAAGCTCGGCGAGTTTTACGCAAGAGCTATTCATGACAGCTACGGGCTTGACTTTGATATTCTCTTCGGACCTGCATATAAGGGAATCCCGCTTTCAGTTGTAACCGCGATCGCCATCAGCGACCTCTACGGAGTCGATGTGAAGTACTGCTCCAACCGTAAGGAAGCGAAGGATCACGGCGGCGACAAGGGAATCCTTCTGGGGAGTGAAATCAGGGACGGAGACCGGGTTGTCATCATCGAGGATGTGACCACCTCCGGAAAGTCGATCGAGGAAACTTTCCCGATTATTCAGGCGCAGGGCGATGTGCAGATCAAGGGGCTCATGGTATCCCTGAACCGCATGGAGCGTGGAAAAGGAACCAGAAGCGCACTTTCGGAGATTACTGAAAAATACGGATTCCCGGCGAATGCCATTGTCTCAATGGCTGATGTCTTCCGCTATCTCGGAGAAAATCAGGAGACTGGACGAATGACGCTTACAGAAGATCAGAAGCATGCGATCCGCAGCTATTACGCGCAGTACGGGGCAGAGGAATATCAGGGGTTGTTCTGAGGCGGCATGATTAAGAAGAAAAATGTAAAATATACCTTTATCAAAAAAGATAAATTTACGGACACCAGAGTATCCCTGATACTCTCTTTGATCTCGTTAGGCGCGCTCCTGGTAACGGTTCTGATCTCCTTTGTTGTGCAGGCGCAGGGCGGGATTGCTCTCGGCTGCGCGGGGCTGATCGCGATGCTTTTTTCCTTCTACGCGTTTTACCTGGGCATGCGTGCGCTCTCGGAAAAATCAGAGAGCGTTCGCAGAGGAACCTTGTCGGCGATTGCCTCAGGCATCATGTCGATCCTGTGGATTGTGCTTTTCCTGCTGGGCATTCATTAAAGAAAGCAGAGGCAGAAAGCAGAAAATACATAAGCGCCGCTTAAGGTGCCTGCAGAAATGGGAGCAGGATATATCGGCGCCAATGTGAGGCAGAAGAAGGACCGTGAATGCCGGTGATGCTGTGCGGCAGAATGGAGGCGGATTTTATATGGAAATGGATCAGGAGCGATTCCGGAAACAGCTTGCTTTTATTCTTGAGATTGACAAGGAGAAAAACATTCTCCGTCAGACCCATCTGACAGGACACGGCCGCCGTGAGGATGACGCGGACCACGCATGGCATCTGGCTGTCATGACATGGATACTCAGGGAGTATTCCAATCAGGAGATTGATATTGTGCGTACGATTCTGATGGTACTGATTCACGATATCGTCGAGATCGATGCCGGGGACACCTACGCATACGATGAGGAGGCCAAAAAGACAGAGGCAGACCGGGAGATGAAGGCGGCGGAGCGGATATTCGGGCTTCTGCCGGAGGATCAGGGGCGTAAGCTCCGTGAAATCTGGGAGGAGTTTGACGCATACGAGACACCGGAAGCCCGTTTCGCGCATGTGATGGATAATTTTCAGCCGATGCTGCTGAACAATTCGAACGGCGGTGGAGACTGGAGGGAGCATGGTGTGAACCAGTCTCAGGTCAGGCAGAGAAACGCGAAGACAGGAACCGGATCAGAGGAGATCTGGTCTTATATGCAGGAAATTCTTGCGGAAAATATCAGGAAGGGCAGTTTAAAACCTTGAGGAACGAACAGATTATTGCGGATACCGAAGATTATAAGGAACGCTTCTCGCTTGCGCTCGGACGCGTAAGAGAGATTCCGGGGGAGAAAAGGGTGCGAGAGCCTTTCAGGGCGTGGTTTGAGCAGGAAGCTGCTTTTCTCTCGGATATGGCGGAGCTGATGCTGAAGAAGGAAAGAGGAGAATTCAGGGATGCCTCGTTGGAGGAGCTGAGAGAACAGAACCACAGCATGTATCAGGACATACTTCCGGAAAATTACGGGAAGAGCTTTGGAAATCCTGATTTCTCTGCCGATACCCTCGGTGAGGATTACGGGCAGCTCTTTTCTTTTCTGTACATGGAGCTCCGGGGAACCGTTGTCTATGCGTTTGAGGACAGAGTATGGGACATGCTGATTTCTCTGGAAATTTTTCTTGAGGTGTATCAGCTGTTTACAGGCGGTGAGCTTCCGGAACCGGAACTGATCCGGGAGTCGCTGTACTGGTACTGCAGCGATTACTCCGCGGAGATGATGGACAGAAGAACCCGCGAATGTCTGGATCCCGGACTTTCCTTTGCACGGGACATCATCATGAAGGAGGACCTTGGCGACCTGCGGTATCTGTACCGGTTTGGGGAATATGTGACAGAGAACGAGGAACAGACGGCGTTATTTCTGAACACCCTCTCCGAGGAGGAAATCGCGTCGATTGCCCGCACATGGACAGAGGGGTATCGGATCGGATTTGAGGTCGGTCACAAGGATATCCGCAAAAAAAAGACGGTCAACATCCGATACCGGCTCGGCTTCGAGCGGGTTGTGCGGCAGGCGGTTCTTCAGTTCCGGGAAATGGGGCTGGAAAGCGTCATATATCGTTCCGCCACACATGCGGTGAATAAGAGACAGCATCTGAGGATTGGCTACTACGGAGCCGTACCGAATCCTCAGTTTGAATATGATCACCGAAACGACGCAGGCATCTTCCTTGATGAGCGTTTTGTCACCCGGAAGCTGCAGGGACTGCGGGCAGCATACGAGAAATACAAGGACCTGGCGAAGGTCCACGGCGGTCCGGCGTGTATGGATGTGTTTGGTGAGACGCCTTTCACTCCGGCGGAATCCCGGCACAGCTGTACTCTGACCGAGGAGCAGCAGAAGGAGCAGGTGCGGTACAACAATGAGGCGGGACAGATTACGAACCGTTATATCATCGGATCGGAGCGAAGCTTTACGATCATTGCCTATCCCGTACCCGCAATCGGAGAACGCTTCCGTGATATTTTCCGGGAAACCGTGAAGATCAATAATCTCGATTACCGGAAGTATCAGAAAATCCAGCAGAAGCTCATCAACGCCCTGGATCAGGGCACGGCGGTCCGGGTCAGAGGAATGAACGGCAACTGTACCGACCTCAGGGTGGCACTGCATACACTGACGGATCCGGAACATCAGACAAATTTTGAAAACTGTGTGGCAGATGTGAATATTCCAGTCGGAGAAGTATTCACCTCTCCGGTTCTGAAGGGGACAAACGGAGTATTGCATGTGAGCCGGGTTTATCTCGGGGAATTCCAGTACCGGGACCTGAAGATTGAGGTCAGAGACGGTATGGTTGCCGGCTACAGCTGCGGCAATTTCGCGTCGGAGGAGGCAAACCGCCGCTATATCGAGGAAAATATTCTGTTCCATCACGCGTCACTTCCAATGGGCGAATGTGCCATTGGAACCAATACGACAGCGTACCGTATGGCGAAGATCTACGGGATTGCGGACAAGCTGCCGATCCTGATCGCGGAGAAAATGGGACCGCACTTTGCGTTCGGCGATACCTGCTATAGCTGGGAGGAAGACAATGCCGTCTATAATCCGGATGGCAAGGAAATCATCGCGAGGGATAACGAGCGTTCCATCCTGCGCAAAACAGACCCGGGCAAGGCTTATTTCGGCTGTCACACCGATATCACGATTCCCTATGAGGAACTGGGAAGCATTACCGTGGAAAAGGCAGACGGAGAAGAGATCACGCTGATTCAAAATGGAAAATTTGTGCTTCCGGGAACGGAAGAATTAAATGAGCCGTTGAAAGATTTATCGGAATCAGATATGATGAATGACGTCAAATGAAAGGAGATAACAGACGATGGCAAAAGTTGGAATTGTGATGGGAAGTGACTCGGACATGGCAGTCATGTCCAAGGCGGCAGCGGTACTCGAGGAGTTTGGAATCGATTATGAGATGCGGATTATTTCCGCTCACAGAGAACCGGAGGAACTTGTGTCCTGGGCAAAGGGCGCGGAAGAGAGAGGAATCCGCGTGATCATCGCGGGAGCCGGTATGGCGGCAGCTCTTCCGGGAATGGTTGCGGCACTCTTCCCGCTTCCTGTCATCGGAGTGCCGATGAGCAGCAAGGCGCTCGGCGGTACGGATGCGCTTTATTCTATTGTTCAGATGCCGTCCGGTATTCCGGTTGCGACGGTTGCAATCGACGGATCGAAGAACGCGGCGATTCTTGCGGCCCGGATCCTTGCGGTTTCAGACCCGGAGCTTCTTCAGAAAATCCGGGACTACGGCGAAGAGGGCAGAAAGAACGTCGTGGCAAAGGACGCAAGACTGCAGGAAACCGGCTACAGGAACTACACAAAGTAAATCTGCATGCCCCGCAGGCGGGGCGCCAAAAACGGAATAAGCTGCGGATTGCTCCATGCTTCGCACTCCCGCAGTTGGGGTGCCATAAACGGAATAAGTGCGGATTGCTCCGTGCTTCGCGCTCCCGCAGGCGGGGCGCCATAAACCGTATAAGTCTCCGCGTCATTTTAGCTGCTCTCGCAGCTGCCGCGTAATCAGCGGAAATGCGGAAAAGTCTGAAAGAACAAAAACAACAGAAAAAACAGAAGCAACAGAAACACAGGAACAACAATGGGCCATGCGGGATTTGCCCGCGCCACAATATGTCTGTCTGGAGAAGAATGGAGGACAAAATGGATTATAAGTCATCTGGAGTAGATATCGAAGCCGGATACAAATCAGTGGAGCTGATGAAAAAGTATGTAAAGGAAACGGTGCGTCCTGAAATGCTCGGAGGACTGGGCGGCTTTTCCGGTGCGTTTTCAGCGGATGCGTTCAAGAACATGGAGCATCCCACACTGGTTTCCGGAACTGACGGCGTAGGGACAAAGCTGAAAATCGCATTTCTGATGGACAAGCATGATACTGTCGGAATCGACTGCGTTGCCATGTGCGTGAACGATATTGCGTGTGCGGGCGGCGAGCCGCTGTTTTTCTTGGATTATATTGCGTGCGGAAAGAACTATCCGGAAAAGATCGCGGAGATCGTCAAGGGAGTCGCGGACGGCTGTCTGCAGTCCGAGGCAGCGCTGATCGGCGGCGAGACCGCTGAGATGCCGGGCTTTTATCCCACAGACGAATACGATCTTGCGGGGTTTGCTGTCGGTGTAGTGGATCAGAAGGATATGATCACCGGAGCGGATCTCCGTGACGGAGATGTACTGATCGGCCTCGCGTCCTCCGGCGTGCACAGCAACGGATTTTCTCTTGTCCGGAAGGTATTTGATATGACTCCGGAATCACTGGACACCTATTATGACGAACTCGGCGGAAGACTGGGCGATGTTCTTCTTGCACCGACAAAGATCTATGTGAAAGCGCTCAAGAGCATCAAAAAAGCGGGCGTCAGAATTCAGGGCTGCAGTCATATCACCGGCGGCGGGTTTTACGAGAATGTTCCCCGTATGCTCCGCGACGGCGTGTACGCAGAGATCGAGAAGAACTCCTATCCGGTGCTCCCGATCTTCAAACTGATGCAGAAAAAAGGCGATATCGACGAGCATGTGATGTACAACACCTACAACATGGGAATCGGCATGGTGCTGGCGGTTCGTCCGGAGGATGTGGACGCAACCATGAAGGCAATTCGTGATGCCGGCGAATATTCCTATCAGATCGGACATATCAGAGCAGGTGAGAAGGGCGTAAAGCTGATCTGATGCAGTGTATAAGTCCGGCCGCAGTGTTATTTGCCCACATGGAGCTTGCTCACCAGAGGTGAAGAAGATTAGCGGCGACAACAGGTATGAGCATGATGGAGTGCGAGAAAACGTGAGAATGCTCATGCCTGTCAGCGGAACGGAAGCTGCGAAGCAGCGAAGTGAAGCGGGGACTTATAGGTATTGTGGCGCTGTTTACATTAATGATATTATTGCTGTCTTCGAAACCGTGTTCGGTCATCAATGCACGCTATACGGGTAATCGTACTGACTGCGATTTCGAAGAACGCAAAGGGCAGGAGGAAAAAATAATGCTGAGAATCGCAGTGCTGGTTTCCGGCGGCGGAACAAATCTGCAGGCCATTCTGGATGCAATTGACAGCGGGACAATTACAAATGCCGAGGTTGTCGGAGTGATCAGCAATAATCCGAAGGCTTATGCCCTGGAGCGGGCGAAGAAAAAGGGAATCGAGGCCGCGGTTGTAAGACCTGCGGATTTCGCAAGCCGGGCGGAATTTGAGGACGCATATCTGGAGAAGACACAGTCCTATCATCCGGATCTGGTGGTTCTGGCCGGCTGTATGGTTGTAATCCCGAAGAAGATGGTGGAAGCCTTTCCAAATCGCATGATCAATATCCATCCGGCACTGATCCCTGCTTTCTGCGGGACCGGTTATTACGGCCTGCATGTGCATGAGAAGGTGCTGGAGCGTGGCGTCAGAGTGACCGGAGCGACGGTTCACTTCGTAGACGCAGGGACGGATACGGGGCCGATCATTCTTCAGAAGGCAGTCTATGTACAGAACGGAGACACGCCGGAGATCCTTCAGCGGCGCGTAATGGAACAGGCGGAATGGAAGATCATGCCGGAGGCGATTAACCTGATCGCAAACGGAAGGGTATCCGTAAGAGACGGAAAGGTGCAGATCCGGGATTATACCTTTGGTGAGATCTGAGCGATCACACAGGGACAGAGAAGTTCTGATAAACAGCGGATGATCTGCGCAGAGGATGCTGTCGGTGTACAGGCATTCTGACAGGAAACGACAGCGCAGGTATTGATTTGAGTGCAGACAGGTGATCCGGTATGGGATAGGGCGTATGCGGCCTGTATACAGACCGGCTGCCTGCAGGATAAAAAGAAAGCGAGGAGCGCGACATGGGAATGAAAGTACTGGTAGTCGGAGGCGGCGGACGGGAGCATGCAATCGTATGGAAGGTTGCGCAGAGCCCGAAGGTTGAAAAGATATACTGTGCGCCGGGCAATGCCGGAATCGCAGAATTGGCGGAATGCGTTCCGATCGGGGCGATGGAATTCGATAAGCTGACCGCCTTTGCCAGGGAGAAGGGAATTGACCTGACGATCGTCGGAATGGACGATCCACTGGTAGGCGGAATTGTCGATGCGTTTGAGGCGGAAGGACTGCGTGTCTTCGGACCGAGAAAAAATGCGGCGATCCTCGAGGGCTCCAAGGCATTCTCAAAGAATCTGATGAAGAAATACAACATCCCTACGGCCTCCTATGAGACATTTACATCTCCGGAGGATGCGATTGCCTATCTCGAGAAAAATCAGAAGTACCCGATTGTTCTGAAGGCGGACGGCCTCGCGCTTGGCAAGGGTGTGCTGATCTGTAACAACCTTCAGGAGGCGAAGGACGGGGTTAAGGAGCTGATGGTCGATAAGAAATTCGGTCACGCAGGCGATGAACTGGTTATTGAAGAGTTTATGACCGGCCGTGAGGTATCGGTGCTGTCCTATGTAGACGGGAATATCGTGAAGACAATGGCATCTGCTCAGGACCATAAGAGAGCCAAGGACGGGGATCAGGGCCTGAATACCGGAGGAATGGGCAACTTCTCACCGACGCCGTTTTACACAAAGGATGTGGACGATTTCTGCCAGAAATACATCTTCCAGCCCACCGTGGATGCGATGAAGGCCGAGGGACGCTCATTCAAGGGAATTATCTTCTTTGGCCTGATGCTTACGGACGACGGCCCGAAGGTGCTTGAGTACAATGCCCGGTTCGGAGATCCGGAGGCGCAGGTCGTGCTTCCAAGAATGAAAAATGACATTATCGATGTCATCGAGGCATGCATTGATGGTACGCTCGATCAGATCGATCTGCAGTTCAAGGATGATGCCTGTGTGACCGTCGTGCTGGCCAGCGACGGATATCCGGTCTCCTATGAAAAGGGATTCCCGATTCACGGACTTGAGAACTTCAAGAACAAGCCCGGATATTATGTCTTTCATGCCGGAACAAAATTCAATGACAAGGGTGAGATTGTGACAAACGGCGGACGTGTGCTCAACGTCACGGCACTCGGTAGGGATCTGAAGGAAGCAAGAGCAAACGCCTACAAGGCCGTGGACTGGATTGACTTCCAGAATAAGTATTACCGTCATGATATCGGTCACGCAATCGATGAGTTCAAGGGCTGAGGAGACGACAGTACTTTCACAATTCCCTTCGCGAGCTCCTCGTCCAATCAATGCGTTCAGAGGCTGAGCAGACAGCGGCACTGTAGAATGGCAGATTGGAGCAGAGCTGTTGTGGAAAACATCATAAAAATATCGCGCGGAAGCTCACACGGCAGTATGGTGTGGGCTTCCGCACTTTTTGCGCGAACAGTGAGCCGCAGCCGGATGCGAAGTATTCGTGTGCGGCGAGCGTCGCGATAGCGAGATAAAACTCGCACAGCGTGTTTTATCTCGTTGGCGCCTTGTTTGTGAGAACAGGTAAATTGCTAAATATGCAGAATACTCTGACAAATATATTTTAATAAAAATATTTGCAAAAAACGGTTGACAAATCTCAATTAGTTCTGTATTATAGACTCAAGAAAAGAGATAACCAATAAGGAATAAAAGTTACCGATTTTCTTTCGAATATATTTACTTCAGGAGGATGGTCCGATGGGAAAGTGAAAGCCGGATGATCAGAGAACGGGAAAGCAGTTGAATGTTATGCGAGCTCAATAGGATTTAACTGATAAAGCTAAAAAAATACTCACAGAAAAATCAAATCGCAGGAGTGCGATGAGCGAAGAACGAGATCTGAGAAGTCGGAAGGCGAAGAAACATTTGATCCGGAAGATCTGCCAGAAAAGTGAATATGGTATAATGAATAGAAAGTGAGGTTATACAGTGAAACTTCAGGATATTCATTAAGAGGGCTGCTTGATTTGAATGAGACGATCAGGCAGCCCTTTCCCATTGGGTTCGGCATTTCATAAATGTTTTATAACTGTTCATAAAAGCCATAAATGGTTTTTCAAAAAAGCCATAAATGTTTTTTCAAAAAAGTGTTGACAATTGAAACAATATCAGGTTATAATAGCAAAGCGAGTTGAGGAAAGAAACAAAGCAAACGGGATCTTAGCTCAGCTGGGAGAGCATCTGCCTTACAAGCAGAGGGTCACAGGTTCGAGCCCTGTAGGTCCCATATCTTTCACTCATATCGCAGCGATTTAATATGGCGAGATAGCTCAGTTGGCTAGAGCATGCGGTTCATACCCGCAGTGTCGAGAGTTCGAGTCTCCCTCTCGCTACGTATAATCGGGAAGTCAGGTTTTTGCCTGACTTCCCTTTTTCTGTATTACACGTTCTGCTTTTACACTTGGCTGTTGCAGCTTGTTAATGCTTTGTTAATTGAATCTCCCGGCAGGAGGGGAGTGGAAAGGCGGTGACCGGATACAAATGGCTGCGGTAAATTATTTGATCATAAATTTGAGCTGTCTTATATGTGCTGCTATTCTTTTGTTCCATACAGGAGATGACCTGGCAGGAGTGCTTGAGATTCATCTGTTCAGACTCCTTCTGTCTGTCTTCTGTATCTTCATGATCGATGACAGTTTGTGGGAAATCGGTGCCAGTCACATGATTTATATGCCATGGCATGCGCGCAGTGTGCTGAACGCGGTCGGGCTTGCGTGTCAGCCGGTGATGTGTTTTATCTGGTATTTATTTTCGGAGGTACGGATGAAGCACCAGCTGTTTGGCAGAAAATGGTTCCTGCCCGTCACAGCAGCACCGATGCTTATCTCTGTGATACTGATTTTCAGTTCCCTGCAGACGGGCCTGATCTTCTACAGCGATGCTGTATCCGAATATCACGGACCGTTGTATGACCTGGTCATGGTATTTGATTTTATCTACCTGTTGCTGGTGACAATACATGCGGTCATCAAATCCATACATGCAAAGTCCAGATCGGTAAAGAAGGGATATTTCACGATGATTACATTCGTTCTGTTCCCTTTTGCCGCGGGCATTCTGGACAGCATTGTGCCGGACACACCGACAATGGCACCGAGTATCCTCTCGGCGCTGCTGTTGTTCTTTGTCAATGTACAGGAGATGCAGATTTATTCCGATGCGCTGACGGGCCTGAACAACCGCAGACGTTCCGATCAGATTCTTGAGGAATACATCGAGAAGGCAGATGCATCCAATGGCTTCTATCTTTTTATGATTGATGTGAACCGGTTCAAGCTGATCAATGATAAGTACGGACACCTGGAAGGTGACCGCGCACTCCAGACCATAGCATCATCTCTGACACAGGTCTCGGGAAAATATCCGGTATTCCTGTCCCGTTGGGGCGGCGATGAATTTTTGATCATTGGTACGCAGAGTGCGCTGGAGCCGGTCAGCAGCTTTGTGGAACTGCTGCATCAGCAGGTAGAGGAGGATGCAGACAGATTCCACCTTCCATATCGTCTTTCGATCAGCGTCGGATACTCGCTGTGTATGTCTTCTTCAATGCCGCCAAAAGAGCTGACTGCCGCGGCGGACCGCATGCTTTACGAAGACAAGCGCCTCGCGCACCAGAAGGAGTGAACGGAATCAAATTTCGGTCCGCGACAGCAGGACAACCGTCTCCACATGCACGGTCGCGGGGAACAGGTCAACGCAGGCAATTCGCTCCAGCCGGTAGCCATGCGTCAGAAATACCGGGAGATCTCTGGCAAGGCTCGTGGGTTTGCAGGAAATGTAGATAATCTTGTTGACGCCGTAGGCGATGATTTTGGGCAGGGCTTTTGGGTGAATCCCCTCGCGGGGCGGATCGAGAATGATGGAGTCGGGCTTGTCCGGAATTTCGTCGAGAACCTTCAGAACATCGCCTGCGAGAAAATGACAGTTGTCGAGATGATTCAGGCAGGCATTTTCACGGGCTGCCTCTACGGCTTCCTCTACGATCTCGACACCCACGACCTTTTTCGCCACCGGAGCGATGATCTGTGCGATGGTTCCGGTACCGCTGTAGAGGTCGAAGACAGTCTGATTCCCGACATCTCCCAGAAATTCTCTGGCGGTGCTGTAAAGGACCTCTGCACCTCTGGAGTTTGTCTGGAAAAAGGAAAAAGGAGTGATGCGGAACCGGAGACCGAGAAGCTCCTCGTAGAAATAGTCTCTTCCGTAGAGCAGATCGGTGCGATCGTTACGGATGATATCCGCGACGGAGTCGTTTACGGTATGCAGAACGCCGATTAGCGTTCCCTCGAGGTCAAGGGCTCTCAGCCTCGCGCACAGTTCCTGAAGAGCTTCCTGCTCCGGATACTGAGAGCTCGTGACAAGATCGACCAGTATCTCGCCGGTTATGGATGCGCGCCTTACCAGAAGATGACGCAGATATCCTTCGTGGGAGATCTTATGGAAATACGGCCAGTGGTGCGCCCGGCAGAATTTAAGTACGCAGGAGAGAATGCGGTTGAAATCTTCGTGCACGATCTGGCAGTGATCAGCCGTCAGAATATCGTAGGTGCTGTTCTTCCTGTGAAGACCAAGGGTTAGTTCGCCGTCCTTTTCCATGTCCCCGAAGGCATATTCCATCTTGTTGCGGTAACCTTTTTCTTCGGGACTCGGTTTGACACCCTCGAATACATAGTCCGGGGAGCCGTCGCTCCGGATCTGCCCGCCCTCGGCCAGCGCTCTGCCGATCAGAGACTTGATTTCGCCTTCCTTCAGCGCAAGCTGTTCCGCATAAGGAAGTGTGCGGTAGGTGCAGCCGCCGCAGCGCGGAAACAGACTGCATTCGGGGTCGGCTGTCTCGAGAACGGATGGCTGAAGAACCTCCAGAAGCTGTCCTTCTAAGCGTCCGGCCTTCTTCTTGTTGATGCGGAAGCGTACGGTCTGACCGGGGATAGTGTTCTTGACAATTACCTCACTGTCTTCCCCGGCGACAAGGACGTGCCCTTTGTTCGGGAAGGAGATATGGTCGACAGTGCCCTCGTAGATCTCACCTTTTTTCATAAATAAAATCCTTTCGGTTGTAATACAGGATGAATATGGTAATAACGGATGAATATGGTATCAACGGATGAATAATAACGTGGATTGATGATAACGGTTTTTGAACGGATAAAAAAATAACTTCTCCTCAAAAAAGCCCCGGCACATCATGTGTCGGAGCTTTGTATTATTTCCGCTCTGTTGCTGTTCTTGTGATTGAATACCGGTTCTTCGGCCGGATATTCGCAGGTCTGAGGCGATCCATTCAGCGGTTGATGTCAGTCTTCGCCGGATTCATCGGAACTCTTTCCGGAGGATTTCTCTTCTTCGTCTTTGTCGTTCTCATCAAAATAGCTGTCAAAATCATCGTCAAAGTCTTCGTCATCGAAATCTTCCAGATAATCCGGTGTGAAGTAGCGGTATACTGCGTATGCAATTCCACAGACCGCAGCGGTTGCGGCGACGGCTATCGCAATAATTCTGAGCAGAGAACCCTTCTTCATCGTTGTGCTGTTCTTCTTTGCCTGAATGGCATCGATAATTGCCTTGATTGATTCCTTATCCATGATCGGTCACTCCATTTCGCTAGAATTTAATATTGCAGCGGTATCCCCCTCATTCTGCGCTTTAAGATTAACTCTCAATTAACGCTATTATATCATAAGTACGTGCGAAAAAACAAGGAATCAACAGGGAAATACTTGCCGGAGAGACCGGTGTTTTTGTAGAAAACGTATAATTTTTACATAAGCATAATTCGGAGTTTAGGTAAAAATATTGAAATCCTATCTGGTGTTGCGGTACAATGAGATATAAATTTTTTCTCGTTGCAGTACAATGGGGGGTATGAATCATATCCTGTTGCAGCACAATGGGGTATGAATCATATTCTGTTGAGATGCAGCGAGATAGAACATTTCTTTTGAATGGAGGCTTATTATGAGTACACCTTTTGTTTGGGCACACAGAGGGGCAAGTGGATATGCTCCGGAGAATACACTGGAGGCATTCCGACTGGCTGCGGAGATGGGCGCCGATGGCGTGGAACTGGATGTTCAGCTGACCCGTGACAATCAGATTGTCGTATGCCATGACGAAAAGATTGACCGTACCTCTGACGGGGCCGGATGGGTGAAGGATTATACGCTGGAAGAATTGAAGAAGATGAATTTCGACAACGGCAACAAGGCGTATGAGGGAGCCCGGATTCCCACGATGCAGGAGGTTTTTGACGCGCTCCGGGATACCGGTCTTGTGATTAATATCGAGCTGAAGACCGGAATCATTTTTTATAAGGACATTGAAAATGCCATCGTCAAAATGACGCAGGAAAATCACTATGAGGACAGGGTCATTTATTCCTCCTTCAATCATTATTCCGTCATGAAGATCAAGGAACTGGATCCGAATGCCAGGACCGGATTCCTGTATGCGGACGGAACACTCGACATGCCTTCCTACGCAAAAAATCACGGAGTGGACGCACTTCATCCGGCGCTCTATAATCTTCAGTTCCCGGGATTCATGGAGGAGTGCAGGGAGAAGGACATCGATGTAAATGTCTGGACGGTAAACGATGAGAAGTACATGAAGATGTGCCAGGATGCCGGCGTGAATGCGGTCATTACAAATTATCCGAAGAAGGCGCTGGAGCTGTTCAGGAGGAAATAATCATGGAATTCCTCGGTGAAGATGATTACAGACAGGCAATGGACGGGCCCTGCCGCCGATGGCGGGAGGAGTGCGTGAAGGAGAATTATTTTATCTCCTCCGATGGGACAAAGATCCATTACTATTATGCGATACCGGAAAATGCAACGGCTGTCGTGGTGATGTTTCACGGCTTCTGTGAGTTTTACGGCAAGTATCATGAGATGTCCTGGTATTTTTACAGGCACGGATTCGGATTCTATTTTCCGGAGATGCGTGGACATGGACTGTCCGGTGGAAAACTGAAGGAGAAGGATCTGGTCCATATTGATAATTATGATACGTATGTCTCAGATATGAAGGGATTCTATGATCAGGTCGTTTCGGCGGACAGCCATCGAAGGCTCCTGTTTGCCCATTCGATGGGAGGGGCGATCGCGTCTCTGTATCTGGAGAATTATCCGGAAGACTTCGGTGGGGCTGTGCTTTCAAGCCCGATGCTGAAGCTGAAGACAAAGGGTTATTCTGAGGCGCAGATACGGGCGATGCGGTTTCTGGTGACGCTGTTCCATATGAAGAAAAAGCTTTCGGCGGGACAGAGCCGTTTCGACGGGGTCAATATTTTTGAACAGTCCAGCTGTCAGTCGCGTTCCCGTTATGATTACATGTTTGAGATGCGGTGCGCGAATGATAACTACCAGACCTACGGAGCTACGTTCGGCTGGTCGATCGCCAGCCTGGAGGCGACAGCGAGACTGATACGCGACGCGAAGAAGATCCGGACACCGCTCGCTGTTTTCATGGCGGGGCAGGATCATCTGGTTGATCCTGAGGGATACCGTGATCTCTTCCGGGCACTTCCACAGACGCACCGCTATGAGTTTCCGACATCGCGGCATGAGATCTTCAATGCAGCGACGGATGTGCGTAAGGACTACTACGAGAAGCTGTTCCAGGAGCTTGACTCCATGAGAAAGGAGTGACACATGCAGTCAGGAAAGCACAGTACAGGATTATCGTCCCAGTTCATGTACGGGGCGGGTGAGTTTTTCAACGGAGGAGCCTTCGTCATCATTAATGCGTTCTTCTCTGTCTTTCTGATCAAGGCGATCGGGATGCCGGCGGCGCTCGCCGGAACGGTTCCCCTGATCGGACATTTCTGGGACGCGGTCACAGACCCGATCATGGGAAATATCGCGGACCGGACCAGCGCGAAGATGGGCGCCAAGCGTTTCTATATGCTGATCGGTTCCTTTGCGACGGCGCTGACCTTTGCCACGCTGTGGGTACCGTTCCGCACAGACAGACCTGTCACGATGTTCATTTTCTATGTGATTATGTACTGCCTGTTCTCAACCGGATCGACGATCCTGATGGTTCCTTATAACGGGCTTCTGCCGGACATGGTGGATGATTACGACACCAGATCACGTTTCTCCAATGTCCGTATGATCTGGTCCACGCTTGGAGCGATGGTCTGCGGAGTTGCTCCGACGCTTCTGATCACAGATACGACGAAGACAACCATGTATCTTCGCTGCGGCGTTATCTTCGGACTTCTGTTCCTGGTGACCTGTCTGATCACGGTTGGGGGAACCTGGGAGAATTATCACGCGCCGGTTCGCTCTAAAATGATCAGCAGCTTCGATCATGCGGCAAGCGCATTCCGCAGCCGGTCATTCCGCCTTTTTATTGGAATCTACCTGACGGGGCAGTGCGGCATGGATTTTGTATCCGGAATGGCGGTATACTATGTGGATGACGTCATTAACGGCTATAAGAATCACTATGTCACCTATCTGATGGCGGCTCTGATTGTAGCGCAGCTTATCGGTATGCTGATCTGGGGCCCGGTGATGGCGAAGACCTCCAAGCGAACGACGATTCTGATCGGCGCCCCGATCCGTGTCGCCTGCACGCTGCTCCTTATCCCGTTCTCCTATGAGGGCGCCAGCATTTATCCGATCCTCGCGCTGGCAGTCGGGATCGGAATCGGCAATGCGGCTACGCTCACGAGTATCTTTGCCATCATGGCGGATATGCCTGATGTAGACGAGCTGATCACTTCAATTCATCGTCCCGGCGTAGTATCCGGAATGTCAACCTTTGCCAGGAAGATTTCTTCAGGACTTTCTGCATGGCTGATCGGTATTCTGCTCACCGCGGTCGGGTACAGTGAGAAGCTGGCAAACGAAGGGGCAAGGCAGTCCGCGTTCACACAGAAGGGAATCGCAGCGATTTTTGTACTCATGCCGGTCATTCTCTGCGTACTCTTATTTGTATTCGGGTATCTTTTCCCGATGACAGAAAAGGAATTCAATATTGTCAAGAAGGAGATCCGCAGACGCAGAGGAGAGGACAGCTCAGAGGCAACGCCGGAGGAGATCCGCATATGCGAGAAGGTGACGGGAATGCCTTTTGACAAACTCTGGAATATCCGGAACCAGTGGGTCGGAAACAGAACCCACGGAAGGGAAGAAAGCTGAGATGCCTGAGGTTATGCCAGGCTGCGGCGTGAAACCTTAGATACTCTGTGGTCCGATATTCCGTGGCCAGACATTCCGCGGCCAGACATTCCGTGGCCAGACATTCCGTGGCCAGACATTCCGCGGCCAGACATTCCGTGGTCAGATGTTCTGCGGTCAGATGTTTTGCGCTCGGGTATCCCGCAATCAGATACTATGCGGTCAGAACAGATATTTCAGACCGGAAAGGGTCATACGACAGACTATGGCGTGCTGATGCTCGGTGTACTTTTCTGCTCCATTCCTACGATGATCATCTTCTTCGTACTGCAGAAACAGTTTGCGGAAGGTATTACCGGTGCCGTTAAATAATCCGAATACAGTGTGAGAACGGAAGGAATAAGAAAATGACAGAATTTGATTACAATATAGTAAAAGATCCACGGATCTTCAGCCAGAACCGTCTGCCGGCGCATTCGGATCACATGTTCTATGAGTGTGAGCCCGAAAAAGCATGGGAAGAGTCTGACTGCCGTTATCTGCTGAGCGGAGTGTGGAAGTTTTCCTATGCGGAGAATTACCGGGAAGCGATTAAGGGATTTGAGGCGGTTGACTACGACTGCAGAGGCTGGGCGGACATCCGGGTGCCGGGACACATCCAGATGCAGGGATATGGACATCCGCAGTATGTCAACACCCAGTATCCGTGGGACGGAATCGAGAAAATCTTACCGGGACAGATCCCGGAGGAGTTCAACCCGGTTGCGAGTTATGTCCGGTATTTTACAGTCCCCGAGGGCATGAAAAATCATGAGCTTCATATCTGCTTTGAAGGCGTTGAGAGCGGATTCGCGCTCTGGCTGAACGGCAGTTATATCGGATACAGCGAGGACAGCTTCACCCCGTCAGAGTTTGATCTGACACCATATCTCGTGGATGGAGAAAACAAGCTGGCGGTTCGTGTGTTCCGGTTTACGGCGGGAAGCTGGTGTGAGGATCAGGATTTCTTCCGGTTCTCCGGCATTTTCCGGGATGTGTATCTGATCATGATACCGGATCTTCATGTGAGCGATCTGCGTCTCACACCGGAGGTGGCAGATGATTATCGCCACGCTTCTCTGAAGGCAGAAATCTATGCCACGAAAGAGGGGAGCATTGAGCTATCACTGGAAGACAGAGAGGGTAAGGTAATCTCTGTGAAGAAGGCGGAGCTTCACAAAGTGGAAGCAGGACCTGTGAAAGCGCGGACAGAAGAGAAGACGGCCGAGGATTCCCTCAATGGCGCCGGAAAGCGCTTTGCTCTTGCAAGAGAGAATGAAAAATCCGCATACCGGGCGGAAATCCTTCTGGATGCCGGTGAACCACGGCTCTGGAGCGCGGAGGATCCCTTCCTGTATCAGGTGAGAATACGTGCCTTCGACAGCAATAATATCCGCAGAGAGACCGTCCTTGAGCTCTTCGGATTCCGCCGTTTTGAGATGATTGATCACATGATGCATATCAATGGAAAACGCATCGTGTTCAATGGAGTGAACCGCCATGAGTTCAGCGCGGACAGGGGAAGGGCGATTGATGCGGAGACGATTCGCACCGATCTTCTGACGATGAAGCGCAACAACATCAATGCGGTCCGTACGAGCCACTACCCGAACCAGACCGCCTTCTACCGGTTCTGTGATCTCTACGGCCTCTATGTCATCGACGAGACGAATCTGGAAACGCATGGGCTGTGGGACATGGTATTCCGGGGCGATATCACACTCGAGGAGACAGTCCCCGGGGACAGACCTGAGTACCTTGATCTGATTCTGGACCGTGCGAACAGCATGCTTCAGCGGGATAAAAACCATGCCTGTGTGCTGCTCTGGTCCTGCGGAAACGAGTCGCTGGGAGGAAAAGATCTCTACGAAATGTCCCGCTTTTTCCATGCGGAGGATGCTTCGAGACTTGTGCACTATGAGGGAGTGGCCCACGATGACCGCTATCCGGACACGACAGATGTGGTCAGTACCATGTACACGCCGGTTCAGGAGATTCGAAAATTCCTGTCGGAGCACAGGGAGAAACCCTATATCTGCTGTGAATATGCGCATGCCATGGGCAATTCCTGCGGCGCGTTTCTGAAATATATCGAGCTTGCGGAAGACGATCCGCTGTATCAGGGCGGATTCATCTGGGATTATATCGATCAGGCGATCCTCCGGAAGGACCGGTACGGCAGAACCTATCTGGGCTATGGAGGTGACTTTGACGACCGTCCGCATGACGGGAATTTCTCCGGAAACGGAATCGTCTACGGAGATACCAGGACTCCATCTCCGAAGATGCAGGAGGTTCGGAACGGATATCAAAGTATCTGTGTAAGTATTGGAGCGGAATCTGTCAGGGCCTCGGATCCGGCATCTGCAGACAGATCAGCCGGAACCGCTGCCACGGGAATCACCGCTGTTGTAAAGAACAAGTTCCTGTTTACGAATACAGACCGGTTTGACTGCGTAATTACCCTGACCGGGGAGGATCGCGAGATCTGCCGTGTGAAAACTTTGGTGTCGGTCGGACCGCAGGAGGAGAAAACAATTTCTCTGCCGGTTGAGATACCGGTTTTGGCAGGAGAGGCAGCCCTCACAGTATCATTCGTCACCAGGGAGGAGACACCCTGGGCGCCGGCAGGCACCGAGATTGCGTGGGCGCAGAAGATGATCGCTTCTGGAGAAAAGAATGTACAGGCAGATTCTGTTTCCGGAATCAAGAATAACCGGGCGATATCGGAATCCGGCAGCAGGATGAAGGTCGTAAAGGGCGCGGTTAATCTTGGCGTATCCGGTGAGCATTTCCGTGTTCTGTTTTCCAATCTTCACGGCGGTCTCGTCTCCTACGTATATGCGGGAAGAGAAATGTTCAAGGCAAATCCGCGCCCGAATTTCTGGAGAGCGATGACAGACAATGATATGGGATGCCTCTTCCCGATGCGCGCGGGACAGTGGAGACAGGCTGGACTTTTCGCAACCACGATTTCGCAGGAAGAGAGACAGGTGACCGATTACAAGATCGACATTTCGGAAGATCTGGTAACCGTCACATACACGTACCATCTCGCAACTATACCGGCGAAGGACTGCCTGGTGACCTATTCCGTGAAGCCGGACGGAGAGATTTCTGTCCGTATGCAGATGGATGCCTCCCGGGAAATCGGAGAGCTTCCGGAGTTCAGTATGCTGTTTATGCTGGACGCGGACGAGGATCATTTGAAATGGTACGGCGCGGGCCCTGAGGAGACCTACCTGGACCGCCGCAACGCAAAAATCGGAGTCTACCGGACCACCGTTGATCAGTGCATGGCCGGGTATCTTCGCCCACAGGAGTGCGGAAATCACACAGATGTCCGATGGGCCGAGGTGACCGACAGTCTTGGAAGAGGCCTTCGTTTCAAGGTGAACGGACTGCAGTTCTCCGCGCTTCCGTACTCGCCCGAGGAGCTGGAATGCGCATCGCATCCGAACGAGCTTCCGGAGACGGTTCATACCTGCGTGAGAGTCGGGCTTCAGATGGGCGTCGGAGGAGATGACTCCTGGGGCGCACAGGTTCATCCGGAATATCGTCTGGACAACACGAAGCCGATGGAGATCGAGTTCTCCTTCAGAGGAATCTGAGAAAACATAAAGTTAAGAATATAACCGGCAGAAAAAACCGCACCCTTATGTTCCGGAATGGATAAAATTCAAATCCATTTCGGGGAGATAAGGGTGCGGCATTTTTGCTGCGATTCATTCCTTATGTCTCATTTCCTGAGGTCTGTTTCTTGCGTTCATTTCTGAAGACTGATCCCCATTATTGCGAGACTCAGGATCAGTATTCCGGACATCAGATACGGAAGAACCGCCTCGTATACGGACCGCATATCGCCGCCGTTGATGTAGCAGACAAAATAGAAAATGCCGATGGTTGCGAGTGCGATTGCCATAATCACGATGGCTAGCTTCCTTTGAAGTGACAGATGGTGATTTGCGGAAGCTGTATTATTTTCGGCCTGAAGCTGATTTGTTTTCATCGCTTTCATTTCGTATCCCTCCATTCAAAGGTTCCGGAATCTGCTTGTCCGGAATACAAATTGTTTCTTGTAATTGTATTTTAACGCAGATGTCTGACGAATTCTACTATCTCCCTTTAAATTTAGATGATTTTATTTTAAGTGTGGATAATGCGTGCGTTATCGGTTCGTAATATTAGGGCCGTACAGAATTCTTTCAATGCTTTCGTAAGAAGCAAAAAACAAATGCAGATTTAGGATAGTGTCTGGATATGCTATATTGAATATATGAATAACGGATTGACAGTGCAGCCAGCGAACATCTGTCCGATGTCCGAAGTGTATCTGCACCGGCAGATGTGTCAGAGTGCCATGCAATTTCTCTATTGCCGGAGCAGCGGAAGAAAAAGATGAGCAATCGTAAGATGACATGTGATCATTCAGGAGGATTTTATTTATGAAGATCGTAAATTTCGGTTCACTTAATGTGGATTATGTGTACAGAGTGCCGCACGTGATTGTCAGGGGAGAGACACTTTCTGCGACAGACAGGAATATTTTTCCGGGTGGAAAGGGACTGAATCAGTCCGTGGCACTCAGCCGCGCGGGACTTGAGGTTTACCATGCGGGATGCATCGGAAAGGGAGGGGAAATTCTACTTCAGGTTTTACGGGATGCGGGCGTGAATACTGATTTTGTACGGTGCCTGGATGACATACCGGTCGGACACACGATCATACAGAATACGGATGATGGAGACAACTGCATCATTCTGTTCGGCGGTGCGAATCAGGCGGTGACGGAGAAACAGGTGGATCAGACTCTGTGCCATTTTGAAAAGGGGGACTGGATCGTCCTTCAGAATGAAATTAACAATCTGAAGTATATTATTGAAAAAGCGCATGAAACAGGGATGACAATCGTGCTGAATCCCTCTCCGATGAACGAAAAAATCAATGACCTCCCTCTCGAATATGTGGACTATTTCTTTGTGAATGAAATCGAGGCAGGACAGATCACCGGATATCCGTCTGACGACCCGGAGAAGTTGATGGAGGGCCTCAGAAGTATTTCCCCGAAAGCGCATACGATACTGACGCTGGGATCTGCCGGCTCTGTATATATTTATAAAGGGGAGATCATCCGAAAGAGCATTTACAAAGTGAAAGCAGTGGATACAACAGCTGCGGGAGATACGTTCACCGGTTACTTCCTTGCATCCGTCATTGGCGGAAGAACACCTGAGGAAGCGCTGGATCTGGCAGCGAGGGCATCCGCGGTCACGGTGTCAAGACCGGGAGCGGCACCTTCCATTCCTGTCATGGATGAGGTGTTAAACTACCGGTTCTGAAGTTGCTGAGCAGGAATGACGTATTGCTGACAGACAGATTGTTGCCGATGTATTAATACGGAATGAGCGCCGGAAAGAGCGCCGGAGCATATGTGTGCAGCGTTAAGGGGGCAAGTGCTGAGTATACGGGTGTGCATCGGTCAAACAGCAGATACAGAGCATCCGGGTGTCTGGCAGGCGGGAGCATCGATGTGAACAATCCATCTTGCGCCGGTGTTGGAGCAAAGTTATAATAAAACAAAATTTATCTGCCTGGAGAAAATATCGACAGAATATTATAAGTCTCAGGAGGAATATATCATGGATTATAAGATTGATGGTCATACGACGCTGCTTGCTCTGATCGGCTCTCCGGTTGGCCATTCGGGCTCGCCTGCCATGTACAACTACAGTTTTCAAAGACTTGGGTTGAATTATGTCTATACAGCCTTTGATGTGAAGGAGGAGGATGTGCCGCAGGCGCTCGATGCCATGCGGCTCTTCCACATGCGCGGCATGAACGTCACCATGCCGGATAAGATTGCGGCGGCAAAGTGCATGGATGAGCTTTCGCCGGCTGCCCGTATTATCGGAGCAGTGAACACAATTGTCAATGAGGATGGAAAACTGATCGGGCATATGACCGATGGCGTCGGATTCGTTGATAATCTCCGGGATCATGGCGTTGAGGTGAAGGGGAAAAAGGTGACCATAGCCGGAGGAGGCGGAGCTGCCACCGCAATCCAGGTGCAGCTCGCACTCGATGGCGCGAAGAAGATTTCTATATTTAACATCAAGGATAACTTCTTCCAGAGAACGGTGGATATGGCCGCAAGAATCAGGGCGGAGGTTCCGACCTGTGAGATCAACGTCTATGATCTTGCGGACGTGGCAAAGATGACACAAGAGATTCAGGACAGCGATATCATGGTTAACGCGACGATTGTCGGGATGAAGCCGCTTGATGACCAGAGTGTGGTCAAGGATCTTTCTGCCTTCCATGAAGGACTTGTGGTTGCCGACACCGTTTATAATCCGGAGGAGACAAAACTCCTGCGTGAGGCGAGAGAACACGGCCTTCAGACCATAAACGGGAAGGGCATGCTGCTCTGGCAGGGCGTGGCGGCATTCAAGCTGTATACCGGAGAGGATATGCCGGTAGAGGAAGTGAAGGAACGGTATTTTTCTGACTGAGGTCGTAGAAATATTGAAGAGGACCGCGCGCGAACTACATGACTGTACACGAACACGTAAGTGCGCATGAATCACATGACCGCGCACGAACGTGTAAGTGCGCATAAATCATATGACTGCGCATGAACATGTAAGTGCGTATAAATCACACAATCACGCACGAATCACGTAATTAAGCAGGAACCACACGAATAAGACAGATAGGGGATCCGGATATGGAACAATTATTTGATTACAACATTTTCCTGATCGGCTTTATGGGCGCCGGGAAGTCTACCGTCGCGAAATATCTCAATAAGACCTATGGGATGAAGGTGATTGAGATGGACCGGATGATTGCGGAGCAGGAGGGCATGAGCATCCCGGAAATATTTCGAACGCATGGAGAAGAGTATTTCCGGAAGCTTGAGACCTCTCTGCTGGTCGGAATGAAGAATCAGAGCAATACAGTTGTGTCCTGCGGGGGAGGCGTTCCGATGCGGGAGGAAAATGTGTCAGCCATGAAGAAAAACGGAAGAGTTGTGCTTCTTGACGCGAAACCGGAGACAATCCTCGAGCGTGTGAAGGACAGCCATGACCGTCCGTTGCTTGAGAACCATAAAGATGTAGAATACATCGCTGAGCTGATGGAAAAGCGCCGGCCAAAGTATGAGGCGGCTGCGGATATCCGCATCGCGACGGATGGACGGAGCGCATCTGAGATCTGTGAGGATATGATCCGCCAATTAAAAAAAGAGGTCAGATGAGTCGGCTATCCACAACATGAAGATCGTGTGCTTCCGCCTTCGGCAAATGAAAGGATGTTATTTATGAAGGATAACCAGATCTGGAAAATATACGGAACGGCGTATAAGGAGATGACGGTCCGGCTTCTGAAAAGTACGGATCTCGCGGGTCGGATCCGTGACCGGAAACGCAGGATCTGCATCAAGCCGAACCTGGTATGCCCCTCTCCCGCGGATTTCGGAGCGACAACGCATCCGGAAATTGTGGCGGGAATCATCGAGTACCTGCAGGAAAACGGATTTGAAAACCTGATGATTGCGGAGGGATCCTGGGTGGGGGACCGGACATCAGAGGCATATGAATACTGCGGTTACCGCTCGATATCGGAAACGTATGGTGTGCCCTTCATTGATACGCAGAAACTGAAATCACATGTCATTGACTGCTGCGGTATGCAGCTCCATGTCACGGATGTCGTGGATGCGTATGATTTTCTGATCAATGTTCCGGTCCTGAAGGGACATTGTCAGACGAAGATGACGTGTGCGCTGAAGAATCTGAAAGGCCTTCTCCCGAATCCGGAGAAGCGGCGCTTTCACAAAATGGGGCTCCATGATCCGATCGCTCATCTGTCCGGGGGCATACATCAGGATTTTATTGTGATTGATCACATCTGCGGCGACCCTGATTTTGAGGAGGGTGGGAATCCGCTTGTGAAGAACTGCATCATGGCATCCGCGGATCCTGTGCTGACCGACTGCTATGCCTGCTATCTGCTCGGCTTGCGTCCGGAGGAGGTCCCCTATGTGATCGAAGCCGGACGGCTGGGAATCGGCAGCACGGATCTTGCCCATGCGCAGATCGTGACAATCCAGGGTGCAGACGGCGCCTTCAGGATCAGTCGGCCGGAAGAAGACGGAGAGGAAGAGGCAAGAACGGAGCAGAACCGGGTTCTTGAGGTCGCCTATGCTGTGGATGAGGTGGATTCCTGCAGCGCCTGCTATGGGAGTCTGGTGCCGGCGCTGATCCGTCTGAAGGAGGAAGGTCTCCTGGATCAGTTGAAGGACAAGATTGCCATTGGTCAGGGTCAGCAGGGGAAAAAAGGAAAGCTTGGGATCGGAAAGTGCACCAGGGAATTCGATTATTGTGTGATGGGATGCCCGCCCGATGAGGAAAAAATCTACCGGGAACTGAAGCGATATATCGAACGTCAATGATGCGTTTCAATACAATAAAAAACGCCAACGGCGCGTTGCAATACAATAAAACGGCGATGGTCCATAAAAACAATAAAAGTACTTAAGGCTCTATTAATAAAAGGTATTTTCTTCAGTGCTTCACTGTGGTAAAATGATGCAAGGTTAATACACGGGTGAGGCTGCGCTTCTGCCAGCTCCGTAAAATGAGGAGGAACATTGTATGGCTTTTTTGAATTTTCTGAAGAGGGCTGCGAAGAGGTATAACGATACCAGCCTGATTCTGCGGATTTTGTGCGGAATCATCATTGGTATTGCTCTCGCGTTTCTGCTTCCCGGCTGGAGCTGGCTTGAGATTCTGGGGGATCTCTTTGTCGGCGCGCTGAAGGCGATAGCCCCGGTTCTGGTTTTTGTTCTGGTCAGCGGAGCTCTTGCGCAGGGATCCGGCAAGCTGGATAAAAGGTTCGGCAACGTACTGTTTTTGTATATGCTGACAACCTTCCTGGCGGCTTTTGTGGCAGTAGCTGCCAGTTTCATTTTTCCGCAGACCCTGGTACTGACCGGTGTGGAAGCGGCACAGGCCGATACCGTTCCGCAGGGAATCGGAGAGGTCATGAAAAACCTGCTGATGAATGTCGTATCAAATCCGGTTGACGCACTGGTAAATGCGAATTATATCGGCGTTCTGTTCTGGGCGGCACTGTTTGGAGCTGCGATGAAGCAATTTGCCGCCGATACCTCAAAAAAATTCATGTCAAATGTATCTGAGGCAGTGTCACAGGTGGTGCGCTGGATCATCAACTTCGCTCCGTTCGGAATTATGGGTCTGGTGTTCACCACGGTGCATGAGAACGGCCTTTCCATTTTCACGACGTACGGAAAACTGTTGCTGTTGCTTGTGGGCTGCATGGCTTTCGAATCTCTGCTTGTCAATGGAATTGTTGCCTGGATTCATCTGCACAGAAATCCATATCCGCTGATCTGGAAGTGTATCAGGGAAAGCGGCATTACGGCGTTCTTCACCAGGAGCTCCGCGGCAAACATCCCGATCAACATGTCGCTTTGCAAACGTCTCGGCCTGGATGAGGATATGTATTCGGTGTCCATACCGCTTGGAGCGACCATCAATATGGACGGCGCGGCGATCACCATATCCGTGATGACACTTGCGTGCGCACATACGATGGGGATCACTGTTGATATACCGACCGCTTTGATTCTCAGTGTACTCTCCACCTTTGCGGCCTGCGGTGCCTCCGGCGTAGCCGGCGGGTCTTTGCTGCTGATTCCGATGGCCTGCTCACTGTTCGGAATCTCCAATGATATTGCCATGCAGGTGGTTGCTGTCGGATTCATCATCGGGGTAGTACAGGATTCGGTTGAGACGATGTTGAATTCGTCCGGAGATGTTGTGTTTGCCGCCATCGCGGAATACAGAGTGTGGCTAAAAGAGGGCAGAAGACTTCCGGGATTCATGTACACAGAGAAGGAACGGAAGAAAATGGGAATCTCCAGGGATTTCCAGGGCGACACCAAGGAAGCCATGAGGGAGCAGACGATCTCGGAAAATGCCGAGGGAGAATATAAATAACAGACAAGTCTGAGGGGGATGAAAATGGACAAGAAACCTTCAAAAACCAGGAAAATGATCTGGTTTGTTATTATTGCGGCAATGATTGTGCTGCTGGTTGTCGCCGCGGTTACGACAACCGCGGATTCCGTAAAGGAGACGGCGTGGGCTTTACTCCCGCCGGTCATCGCGATTGTTCTGGCACTGATCACAAAGGAAGTGTACAGCTCCCTGTTTTTCGGAATCCTGGCGGGCGGCCTGCTCTTTTCCGGGTTCTCTTTTCAGGGCACACTGAATCATGTGTTTCAGGACGGAATCATTACCGTTCTCGCTGATTCCTACAACGTCGGAATCTTGGTATTCCTTGTGATGCTTGGTATCCTTGTGGCGCTCATGAACCGCGCCGGAGGATCGGCAGCCTTCGGAGAATGGGCAGGAAAACACATCCGGACGAGAGTAGGAGCACAGCTGGCTACGATTCTACTCGGGTGCCTGATCTTTATTGATGACTATTTCAACTGTTTGACGGTGGGATCGGTTATGAGGCCGGTCACAGATAAGCATCACGTATCCAGAGCGAAGCTGGCCTATCTGATCGATGCGACTGCCGCTCCGGTCTGCATCATCGCTCCGATTTCGTCCTGGGCAGCGGCGGTTTCCGGCTTTGTAGAGGGAAAGAACGGCATTTCTCTGTTTGTACAGACGATTCCGTACAATTTCTACGCGCTGCTGACGATTGCCATGATGATTACTCTTACCGTAACAAAAACGGACTATGGTCTGATGGCCATACACGAGAAGAATGCGATTGAGAACAATGATCTGTACACAACACCGGATCGTCCGTACGCGGATTCGGACAGTCAGAAGATCAGCTCCTGCGGAACCGTGTTTGACCTGATCATCCCGGTTGTCGCACTGGTGATCTGCTGTGTAATCGGCATGATCTACACCGGCGGTTTTTTCAGCGGCAAGAATTTTATAGACGCCTTTGCAGGCAGTGACGCATCGGTAGGCCTGGTGCTCGGCTCGTTTGTCGGACTTGTGATTACACTGATTCTCTATCTTGTAAGAAAGGTCCTGTCCTTTAAGGAGTGCATGGATTGTATTCCGGAGGGCTTCAAGGCGATGATCTCTCCGATCCTGATTCTTACCTTTGCATGGAGTCTGAAGGCGATGACAGACAGCCTTGGCGCGAAGGAATTTGTCGCTGCCATCGTGAAGAATTCTGCGGAAGGCTTCATGAACTGGCTGCCGTGTATCATTTTCCTGATCGCGGTGTTCCTGTCCTTTGCGACCGGAACCTCCTGGGGAACCTTTGGTATTCTGATTCCGATTGTGGTAAATGTATTTGAGGGATCGGATTACAGAATGATGATCATTGCGATGTCCGCCTGCATGGCAGGAGCTGTGTGCGGCGATCATTGCTCGCCGATTTCGGATACCACAATCATGTCCTCGGCAGGAGCACAGTCAAACCATCTGAATCATGTGATGACACAGCTGCCCTATGCTATGACATGCGCGGCGATTTCATTTGTGACATATATTATTGCCGGATTTACAAAATCGGCATGGATCTCGCTTCCGTGTGGAATTGTAATTCTGATTGCTGTGATCCTTTTTCTGAAACAGCAGGAGAAGAAGAGGGGATTTGTAGAAAGGTGACCGAAGGGTACATAACCCTGTGAATAGCAGAAAGTGAGGGGCTGCCGCACGGAAGGAATTCGTGCGGCAGCCCCTTTGGCAGTGCGCCTAGCGGCGCACGTTTCCAACGGGTTCAAGTCCCGAATCCGCCCGGTAGTGGGAAGGATATAGCCGAAGGCAAGGGTGTCCGCCGTGAGACGGAATCTGAAGGAAGCCGGATGTGGGGAACATACTATCCCACGGGCAAATCTCCGGTCTGACGTACAGAAATCTTATACGAGGTTATGCATGAGGGTAAGGCTGCTGCACAAGTCGAAGCCCAATAACTACACGGAATCATGCATGATAAATGAGGCAGATGGATGGAGAGGAAGAAACGTGTGGTACCTAGGGAGGTCTGCGTGAAACGCTCTGAAAGGAGTAACCACCGTACAAGGTAACGAGGCGGTGCTGAACATGCAGAAGTCAGCGGAGGTCATAGTAGGGATATGGACATGGAAACATGGACATGCTAACCGAAGGACCGAATCAATAGGAGTCTTAAGTATGACCGAGCCTGCAAATAAAAAGTCAAGGCTGAAATGATGCACTTTGAAAATTTTATATAGGTTGAATGAAGGCACGAAAAGAAGGCCGCCAGAGTGTCGGCCAAGTGGAATCTTGATGAATGAATTGAAATCAGGATTCGGTTGCTTCTGAGTGTTCAGTCAGGTATTCCTTGACACGGCCATAGTAGACACGAAGGAATTTATTGGCTCCGGCGGTCATGTAAACGTAGTAAGGCTTCCCTTGAGAACGTTTTTTGTTCATAAATTCGTAAACAGGATCACCTTGAGGCATCGTTTTTATTAGACCATCCATGACTTGGAACAGTGTTTTGCGCAATGGTGCAGAACCGCGTTTTGAAGTGTGAACACTCTTCTGAGAGTAGGATCCAGAATCATTCTTTCCGGGATCAACGCCTGCAAAAGCGGAAAGTGCACCCTTGTGTGTAAATCTGGTCACATCACCGATCTCGGCCATTAGCTGAGGGCCAAGGGATGTCCCGACACCTTTCATGGCGAGAACAGCCGGGTATTCCGGAAGTTGGGATGCAATGTCGTTCATGCGGATACGCAGTTCTTCGACAGCGGCTGAAGCTGTATTGACCTGGTTCACCGCCTGACGAATGATAAACTTTGTCATCTCATCTTTCGGGAGCACTGGGATGATGTTGCGGATCGACTCATAGATTTCCGCTGGTTTATCTGGCTGGAAGTTGTAGCCTTTACGTTTGCACCATTTCTGGTAGTGCTCGGTAAATGCAGAAAGGGACATGGAACGGATACGATCCACGTGCCAATAGGTATCGACGAAATCGACCCATTTTTGCGAGCCATCGCTTCTGGCTGGACTATCAAAGAAGGCATTGGCGCCAGGAAATGTCTGGTCAAGAAGGCTGATGAGGTTGTTCTTCATAGCGGTCTTGAGCTTCATGTAATACCCGAACTGTCGGTTCATGGTCTTGAGTTGGTTTCGTAATTCATCCATGGCTCCATACTGCTTGAGCTTGTCCCACTTGTCAAGCGTATAGCGGGCGATCTTCACAGAATCAGCCTTATCGGTTTTGACTTTGCGAAGGGAATCGTTGTCAAAATCTTTGATCAGCTTTGGGTTTACGAGACTGACAAAAAGCCCGGCATCGGAAAGCCAGCGGGCCATCGGTTCGTGATAGCGACCGGTGTACTCCATGACGATACGAGTGTCGCCTTCAAGGGAACGGATCTCCCGGATCAGGTCATCGATCTGGTCAGATGTATGCCTGACCTCGTGAGGGGTTGAAACGATCTCCCCGAAAGGACGGAGGATCGTCACCATGCTTTTGCCTTTGGATGCATCAATACCTACTGCGTTCATTGCCCACCTCCTGAAATGATATATGACACGGTAAATGTCAGCTTTACTCATTGCCTGTTCTATCTACTGGGGTGTGACACGAATGCACCGCAAGGGCAATTCAACCTGCATAAAACGAATGCTGCGAATGAGGAGCTGGCTGGCAGTCTCAGTTGCGGACGCTAAGTCCAAGAAAGGGAGCCGCCATACCGTTGCTCCATCATTCTAACAGCTTAAGCAACAAGACGGTGAAGAACCCATCTGGCTGATGGGTATCTCAACCATAAATACATTGTAGTAGAAAGGAGGAATGACCGTTAATGGCAGAAAACATTGAAAACAATGGCTGTTCGCAAAGAGATAGTGCGGAACACAACGGGTATGCGAAAGCGCCTAGGTCATTCAATCGG